>JBKHVJ010000409.1:0-6040 GCA_046570145.1 Alphaproteobacteria bacterium | reverse complement strand
GACTGCGATCGCCGCCCGTATCCAGGCCCTGGATTCCGCTCCGGGCGCTGCTGCGGACACTCGGCTCTGGCTTGAGCGCTTCCTGTCCTGGGCTGGAGCCGAGGGTTGCGCCCGCTATGCCGTTGACCCGGCCGCCGTTTTGGCCGCAGACAAGGTCGCCGCGGCGGGGGTGAGGGACGCAGAGCCCCTGCCACCGTTGCCGAACACCACCACGTGGTTCGAGTGGACCCCCAGCCCCGGGACCCGAATCGGCTGGTTGCTCGAAGATGATCAAGCCGACGTGATCGCGCTGCTGGTCAGCGCCGTTGGCGATCAAGTCGACGTGCATCCCTACGCGGTGCGCTATCAACCCTACCCCGATCGGCAGGCCGGGCCCGAGCCGCGCTTCAGCGTCCTGCGCCTGGATAGGGACGGGAACTTGGTCCCGCTGGAAGCCTCTGGCGAAGAGGCGGCCCGGGCCCTGCGCGGCCTACACGAGCACATCGGCACGCTCGTGGCGATGCTGCGCCTGATCGTCACGGGAGCCGTGAAGGACATCGGAACGGCGGCAGCCACAGGATCTGGTGATGCAAGCTGCCGAAAACTTGCACTGGCAACGGCAGATATGCGCAGCTGACGTGCCCTGGACGCAGGCGGTGTGCAATTGGTTTTAAGTCGCATGACGCGGACTGGCGCGCGGGTGAGCTCTTGGAACATCAGCGGACGAACCGGGACTGGTTCTGGATCATCATCGCGGCCTCGGCGGCTGCCCAGATCGGCCGTTCTCGACTACCTTGATGACTGATCCATCGACGCCGTCCGAGGGCTGGCGATGATAGCGGCCGCGCTGCTGGTGGCTGCCGCCTACCGATGGTTTGCGGCAGTCCAAGGCGACCTGCCGCAACCTTGAGAACCAGCGCGCCCTCCGGGACGCGCATGCGAGAACCGGACCCACGCTGCCGACGCCGCCGAGGCTCCGATCTTCCCGATGTTCACATCATGTGGCGCCGTTCTTACGCTTGACCCGGACCTTCTTGGCTTGCCGCCAATACCGTTCTGGATCGAGCGACACGTCGCGCCAGTGGTCCCTCCACCGCATGTAGCGCGGGGATGCCGCGGCGAGGGCGGCGTCGAGCCTCCCGTACCGATAAAGGGCCGCATCGGCGAGCGAGACGAGCCGCGGATTGGGGTGCATCTGTCCGTCGACGTCTTGGTACAGCAGGGCGGCGACCGCCTCCTCCTCCTGGCCGACGCCGAGCGCGTCGGCGAGCACCGCCAGGGCGATCGCCGTGGAACGACTGCGACCATATTGGCAGTGCACAGCCAGCACCCCATCCGGAGCGCGTTCACGCGCCACGCGGGCGAAGTCCAACGCAGCGACAACATCCCCCATGGTCGGCCCTTGGAAAGGGCCATAGACGGGAACCGCGACATCGTCGAAGTGCAGGGTGAGGATGGCGTCGACATTGCCCAGGACGGCCTGCTGTACCGCCAAGTCGAGAGACTCGCACCGCTCCGGCGCCGAAGGACGGATCGAAATGACGGCATCGGCCCCCTCGGCCGCGCCGTTCTCAACCGCAGCACGTGACAGAACCTTCACATCCATCCGGCACCCCTTTGGACTTGTGTTCTTCATGTGGTATCCGGGAGGCTGCATTTTGATTCCGCCCCGTGGCCCATCGCACGATGGCGGCGTGGCCACCGCCGTTCGCGTTGTCGGCGCGGAGGCCCTCATCGCCTCACAGCACTTCGTCAGCGACGGTGCGGTCCTTGGCGCCGCCATGCCCGGACGGTCGAACCGATGCAGGCCACGGCGATCATGGCCGCGACCAGCAGGTAACCATCGACGTTGCACAAAACCTCGAATCTGCTTTCCGACAGCAAAAGCGGATACAGGTGTTCACCCACCTTCTCGGATAGGGCCGACCAGAGCGGCACAATCATCCAGCCGAGGCACAGCATCATGGGGATACGCGCGACGCGGCGCTGTCCGCGCTCCAGCCAGGACAGCGCGGACCACACCACCGCAGGCGCCAGAACTTCGGCAAGCCAAGCCCACCGGAGCGCGTTAACCCTGGGTGGAGTGGAGGTATTGACCAGCAGCCACTCGACTGCTGGCACCGCCCAGAACGGCAACGTCCAGATGATCGTGCGTACAGCGTGCGACGCTGCCCATCGGACAATTTGGCCGACCCGGGGGCCAAGCCAACGCGCACACGTGACCATCGACCGCAGGATCGGGTCATCGCGGGTCTGAGCATCGACCCAGTTGGCGGCGCTCTGCGCGCCGAAGACAAGGGCCTTGCCGATCTCTTCGGCATTCTGGCGACGGATCTTCCGCTCGGCCGCGCGGTAGCCGTTGTTGAAGCCATCCTCAGCGAGGCTTTCCAGCAAATGGAGCCGATGCGACCGGGCCAGCGACGCGAGAACGTCGTCGGGCACCTGCCGACGCTGCGCGGTCGGCATCGCCAAGAGACGGTGTAGCTCGGCTTCGCTGCTCTGGAGCAGTGCCCGCTCAGCACGCCGCACATGCCCTCTCGTCGCGATTCCCATGGAGAGCGGCTCTCGTTTGTAGTGAGGCGGGAGCGGGGTGGATCCGCCCCCTACCTCCTGGTCGGCGTGGCGCGGATCAGGCCACGGCGTACAAGTCCGCGTCCTCGTCCAAGCGCGCCTTGATGGCCTGTGCCACCTCGGGGCGCAGCAGCGGTAGCAGCGCCTTCTGGGACTCGTGAAGCCAAAGCATGTAGTCGTAGATACCGTGGTTGACCTTGCCCGTGTTCAGCCCCGTCTCGGCCGCGAGGGCCTCGCGGCGCTTTTTGTCCTCATCGGCGCCGTCGAGCGCGGCGAACATGTCGAGGATGGAACGCTCACCCTTGTTGCGCCACAGGTCCCAAAACACGGACTTGTTGCGCGGCAGATCGACGATCTTGAGCCAGGGGAGCTCGAGCATCAGCTTGTACTTTTCACAGCTCGTCTCGAGCCCCTTGAAGCGCCCCTTGTGCCCGTTGCGGACGAGGAAGAAGTCCGCATTGCCCAGCTTGCTCCACAGCCGGTAAGCGTTGGCCAGCATGTCGGCCGCGCCGTTCGCCGCCTCGGCGTCGTTGTCGATGACGGCCACGAAGCGCTGGTGAACGCTCTCCTCCTTCGTCATGCGCGGGTAGGCGCCGCGCGCCCCCTTGAACCAAGCGAAAACGCGCTTGCTCGAGTTGCTGCCCGTGTCGATCAGGCAGTCCCTGGCCTGTTGATACTCGAAAACCTGCTCGTAGTAGGTCCGCAGGTCCTCCTCATCGTCGTCCGACAGGTTCTCGGGCGGCGTCAGCGGCAGCGTAAAGGCGACACGGTCTTTGAGCACGTGCTGAAGGCGGGGCTGGTCATCGACCGTCACCACGCTCATCTCGCTGCCACCAGCCTGCGCGACGAACTGATCGTTCAAGAGGGCGATGAGTTCGGCCACCACGGTTTTGCCCGAGCTCCCTTTCTCGCCGAGCAGAAAGTAGGTCAAATGATCGCACACGGGCGCGGTGCCGTGATGTGTGCCAGCCAGCGGCTGGGCCTTGTTGGCGGTGTTCATCGTCGTCTCCTGGGATCCCGGAACTCGGTGGGTTCAAGCGAACCCTCAGTTCCAAGATTGCATGCCGCCTGGCCAGTGATCCATGCCGCTGAGGCCGGTCCAGAGACATTTTTTGTCAACATTTTCAACGCACTAAAGCGCTTTTTCTGGCTGCACCGGTCAATCGCTGTTCGGCGCCAGCCACACCAATGGGGCAACGGCGCAGACGACGTTTTAGGATATCGCTATGGCACGGCCGCGGGACCGCGGGCGCGTCATGGCGGCGATGCGGCTGTCGACCCGCGCGCTGGGGTTGACGATCGGATCATAGGGCTGGCCGCGTTCAGTGTAGCTCGGCTCGGTCGCCCGCAGCAGCAGGGCCGTCGCGTCGCCGCCCTCGGGTTCGTCCTCTTCGGCGTCTGGACTGTTCGCAGCCGCCCGCGGGGCTGCGTCACGGGCATGCGCCTGCGCGAGCAGATCTTCCGGCGCCATGCCCAGGTCCGGCGGCGTCTGGTCTGCCTCGGCGGGCTCGGACGCGCCGATCTCCGTCACCGCGGACACGGCAGGCGCCACGGCGTCGGCCGCCCCTTCTGCCCTGACCGGGCGGGAGCACTTCTCAGCCTTCGGTTCGACCGCCACCGGGACCTCGCGCATCGGCGCCTGCACCGGGACGACGTGCACGGCCTCGTCGCCCCGGCGCTCCTTCTGGACGGCGAAGTAATACTGCCGCAGCGTGCCCACCGACGTATTCGGTGGCAGAAGCTCGGCCGCTACCAGCACCTTCTTGACCTTGTCCCACTCGCGGTGACGACCCTTCAGGCCCTTGATGTCAGAGAACAGGGAGCGGACGATCTCGATGGTTTTGGGGTACGCAACCCCCAGAATTTCGCGCTCGGCTTCGAGAATCCGCTGGCGGGCCTGCTCGATGTTGATGGTCATGGTCATCCATTCCCCCGTCCGCACGTCTGAGCCACGCGGCCGACGTTTGGCCCCTTGTGCCGTTCACGTTGCTCGTTGCGTACACCCAGGAAGAAACCGCGCAGGGCTCCCGCCGACGCGCCTGGGGCCAGCATGTTGGCCTCGGTCAGCACGTCGCGGATTCTCCGCCAGTCGTGCTGGTACGGCTCACACAGCCGCTCGATCTCGTCGAAATACCTCCTGACGCAGGCCAGCAGCGACCTCGGCGGCTCCCCACGCACGGGTGTCGGCACTGGACGCAACCGCCGCCGTACCGCCTGAAAATCCAACACCTTGGCCATAACCCTCTCCATCCGCGACAACCCCTGATCCAAGGGTATGGGCGGGCTACGCAACACTCAATGCTATAGGCGCAAGTCCCCCAAAAAACGAAGTGTGAAGCCCCCGTCTATGCCCCGTTAAAGGTCAGCGAATACCTCGAGATGGCACCGTGAGGACAGCCGTCTAACAGGTGGACACCAAGCGGCGCCCAGGCGCAAACCCGCCGTTTATGGTACCGTCAACGCCTCGGACCGATCCCGTGAACACGGTGCCGATCGACACGCACCCCTCGTCGATATCGCGGGGCCCCGCGGGATGCGCACAGCACGCATCCGGAGCACAGGCGACCTCGGGCGGCGGACAGGGGCATGACGGGGGACTTCCACGGACGTGCCAATGCACGGCCCGCTGGACGGTGTCAACCAAGCGCGCGTCCCGGACAACGGTCGCAAGTTCACCGGACAAGGACCAGACACCCATCGCACACCTCCGTCAACGCACCGCCCCCTCCCCGCAAGGCGCCGTCTATTTCCCGTGAACGCGCTGCAAATGCCCCACCTATCCTCTGCATGGGCGCCAGCTATCGACCGCGAACATGACCTTGGCCTTGAACATGGCGGAGGTCCCGTCCCACGGCGGGCACGTGGAGGCAACCAGAAACCGCCAGCAGCCCGCAAACATCCTGTAAAGACGCCATCTACCCCCGGGAGCAAGGGGGCTCGCTCGCCCCGACCCGGAGCAGGCTTCCGCACCGCGGCCGCAGGCCTTGAACCCGCTGCGAACCGGATCTGTGCGGACAACAGTCCGCACTGGCGGGGTTCCACGCACAACGCCACCGCCCAGGACCTTCATCAAGGCAGACGGCTATCAGCCGCTCATCGTCCGTCTACACCCTGTAAACTTCCGATAAATCTGCCGTCTAACGCCCGCCAGCACGCCGCCATCCGCCCATGAACCCGCTGCCAATCTCCCGGTCGTCCTCCTGCCAAACGCTCACAAAGCTCACGGCCGCCTTCATGCATGATCGCCGCCGACCATCCATCCTGCGCCGCCCCATTCTCGCCCGGGCCGCCGAGGTCGCAGGCTGTAGCAGCCGATGAATTGCCCGTGAATTCCCCGTCTGTGCAGCCGTCTATGAGCCGTCATTTTTGGGGCGTGGATCACTTCTTGGCCGCCGTGAAACACATTTTCCCGATCCGGTGAGTGGGGTGCAAGACACCCGGTGGTCGTCGGGCGCTACATGCCCTCCGAATGGGCCGAACCCACGCCAGC
>JBKHVJ010000408.1:0-4013 GCA_046570145.1 Alphaproteobacteria bacterium | reverse complement strand
GACGAAGGGCACCGCCACCGTCTTGCCCTTCAGGTCGGCGATGGACTTGATGCCGCTGCCGTTGCGGGCGACCAGCTGCTCGGCGTTGGCGATGTCGTCGAGGATCCAGAACAGCGTGATGGGAAGCCCCTGCGAGGCCGCTGCGGCGATGGGGGAGGAGCCGGCCTCGCCGATGTCGACGTTGCCCGACGACATGGCGCGGATCACGTCGCCGCCGCCGCCGAACTTCACCCACTTCACGGCATAGCCGGTCTTCTTCTCCAGGTCCCCGCTTTCCATCAGGACGCGGATGGGGGTCATCATGTCCTGGTAGGCGAAGGTGACGGTCTTCTCCGCGGCCACGGCCGGGGCGGCGGTCCCGAACAGCGCGCCGATAGCGACGAAGGCGGTGGCGAGCAGGGTCTTGCTGAAGGTCATGGCGGAGTCTCCGTCGAGGCCGATCAATCCGATGCGGCCATTAGGACCCAGCCCCTCCCCCGCCGAAAGGTCCAGATCCCTCCGGTTTGCGGCGGTGACTGGTCCGCCGCCCATTGCACTGCCGCATCCCGCGCCATGTGGCGCCTGTTTGGGCAAGAGACCGCGCGGTAACCGCCGCACCCGCCGTCCCGCCCGAGTTCCAGCCGTCCGCGGACCGGCATCCTTCTTGCTTTTGCGCATACCGGAGCAGGCAGGCCCATTCGGCAAGGCCTGGAAAGAAGGACGGTTGCACCATGCAGATCGACACCGCCTGGCGGCTTCTGTTCGGCGGGATGGAGCGTGACCCGCAGGGGTTGAGCGCGCGTGTCCGCGGCATCGTCGCGGAGGCCATCGAGGCCGGCCTTCTGGCGCCCGACATGCGGGTTCCGTCCAGCCGCAGCCTCGCCGAGGCGCTGGGCATCTCGCGCAACACCGTCAATGCCGCCTATCAGCAGTTGATCGACGACGGCCTGCTGGTCTCGCGCGAGCGCAGCGGCTGCTTCGTCGCGTCAGCGGACGACAGACGGCGAACGGGACAGGCGGGCGCCGAATCCGCGGCGGACAAGGCGGGTGGCTGGGCGGCGCGCTTCGCCATCCGGCCGTCGCGGATGCCGCAGATCAGCAAGCCGCGCAACTGGATGGACTATCCCTATCCCTTCCTGTTCGGGCAGTTCGATCCCAGCCTGTTCCCGACCAATCCCTGGCGGGAAAGCGTGAAGGCGGCGTCCAGCGTGCAGGAGATCACCCGCTGGGCCCGCGACATGATCGACGACGACGATCCCGACCTGCTCGACCAGCTGCGCCACAAGGTGCTGCCACGGCGCGGCATCTTCGCCGGTCCGGGGGAGATCATCATCACCATCGGCTCGCAGCATGCGCTGTCGATGCTGGTCCAGCTGCTGGTCGGGCGCGACACGCCGGTCGGCATCGAGAATCCGGGCTATCCCGACGTGCGCCACATGGTCGGCATGGCGACGGAGGACATGCGGCCGCTGACCAGCGACGGCTTCGGCGTCCTGCCCGACGCGGTGTTCGCCAGCCGGCGGGTCGCCTTCGTGACGGTGGGACACCAATGTCCGACCACCGCCGTCATGCCGATCGGGCGGCGGCGTGCCCTGCTGGACGCCGCCTGCCGCCACGACGTCGTCCTGATCGAGGACGATTACGAATCCGACCTGTCGGTGGAGGGGGACGCCGACCTTCCCTGCCTGAAGAGCCTCGACCGGGCGGACCGCGTGATCTACACCGGCAGCTTCTCCAAGATCCTGGCGCCGGGCCTGCGCATCGGCTACGTCGTGGCGCCGAAACCGGTGATCGACGAGCTGCGCGTCCTGCGCCGGCTGATGCTGCGCCACCCGCCGACCAACAACCAGCGCAGCCTCGCCACCTTCATCCAGCTCGGCCATTACCGCCAGCATCTGCGCCGCACCGCGACGGTGCTCGAGGAACGGGCCGCGCGGATCGCCGACCTGTTGCCCGAGCTTCTGCCCGGCTGCCGCTTCCGCCGCGATTTCGGCGCGAAGAGCTTCTGGATCGAGGGCCCGCCCGGCCTGAACAGCCGCGACCTCGTCCGCAGCGCGCGCGACCAGGGCGTTCTGATCGAGGCCGGCGACATCTTCTTCCTCGATCCCGCCGAGGGGCGCCGCTATTTCCGCCTCGGCTTCACCTCCATCGCCACCCACCGGATCGAACCGGGGCTGCGCCGCCTGGGGGCCTTGCTGGCGGACGGGACATCAAACTGTTCGTGAGACCCAAGGCCGGAGCCGCGTCAGCGTTTCAGCATCGCGAAAGCCGGCATGGCGACACGGTGGACCAGCGGGATCAGCAGCGCGCCGAGAAGTAGCCCGACCACGCCCGCCATCCCGGCGGCCACCAGCCATTCCACCACCGCCGCCCCCGCCGGAAGCGCATGGCCGACCGCCACGGCGGCGTCATGGATTGCGTGCCCGAGCTCCTCCAAACCATAGCCTTCCAGACCATGGATGATGATACCGCCGCCGACCCAGAGCATCGCAGCGGTGCCGACGAGGCTGAGCAGCTTGAGAAACAGCGGCATTCCATAGACGAGACCGCGGCCAAGCCCCTGCGTCAGCGGGCGCAGCAGCCGGTCCGCCCCGCCCGGTGCGCCGGGGGCCAGCCGCCGGAGCCCGAGGATGCTGGAGACCGGCCGGTCGTTCTGCGCCATGGAAAGGCCGGCGTCGTCGGCTTTCACGATCAGGGCCACCATGCCGTACACAGCGATGGTGATGCCGGTTCCAACGATGCCCAGGATCAGCGCCTGCATCCAGAAGGAGGAAACCTCGGCAGCGACAGCGGACAGCGTGATCGCCATGATCTCGGCGGACAGGATCAGGTCGGTCTTGATCGCGCTGTTCACCTTGGAATCTTCGAATTGCTGGGCCGACTGCCCGCCGGCCGTGCCCTCCGCACCATGGCCGTCATGAGCCTGGTGCGGCCAGAGGGCTTCAAAGACCTTCTCCGCCCCTTCATAGCAAAGGAAGGCGCCGCCCAGCATCAGCAGCGGCGTGACGGCCCAGGGCGCCACCAGGCTCAACACCAGCGCGGCCGGCAACAGCAGGATCAACTTGTTCTTCAAGGAACCGAGAGCGATCTTGCCGATGATCGGCAGCTCACGATCCGCAGTGAATCCAACGACGTAGCGTGGCGTGACGGCAGCGTCGTCGACCACCACGCCGGCGGCTTTGGCTCCCGCCTTCGCGGCCTGCCCGGCGGCATCGTCCAGCGAAGCGGCTGCGACCTTGGTCAAGCCGACCACGTCGTCAAGCAGTGCGATCAGTCCTGTGCTCAAGGAAGCGGCTCCTCATGGTCGTGGAGCCATCCTAACAAACATCGACCCGCAGCATTCCGATTTTCATCCCCATGCCGCGTCCGCTCGCCGGTCAGCGCCCTCCATCGCACAGGGCGTCGCGAAGCTCGGAAAGCGTCATCACATCGGCGCACTTCTGGTCCATGTCGAAAAGGTTGGCGTCATGCGGGGCAAGAGCCCGGTCGCCGACACAGTCGGACAGCACGATCGGCCGGAAGCCGAAAGACATGGCATCGATCACGGAGGCCCGCACGCACCCGCTGGTGGTCGTTCCCGCAACGATGAGCGTCGAGACGCCGCGCTGGGTGAGCCAGGGCGCAAGACCGGTGCCGAAGAAGGCCGACGGCACCGTTTTGCGGACCACCAGCTCTCCCGGCAGCGGGGCGAGCCGGGGAACGATGGCGCTGAGGGGCGAATGCTCGGTCAGTTTCAGAAGGCTGGGAACCTTCAGGCTGAAGACGTTCGCATCGCTGGCATCGTCGGCGAAGACGATCCGGCTGTGTGCGATTGGCCAGCGACGCGCGCGCGCTTCCGCGAGCAGGCCGCTGGTCGCCTCGATCGCTTCGGCGATGTTGCCGCCGCCAAAGGACTGCGGATCGGCGAAGCCGTTCACGAAGTCGACGATCAGCAGCCCCGGCGAGCCGGACAGGCCAAGGCGCGTCCCGAAGCCCTGGCGCCGGTAGACCGCATCATCCGCCTCATGGCGAACATTCGGATGGTTCATGGCGTG
>JBKHVJ010000407.1:0-16202 GCA_046570145.1 Alphaproteobacteria bacterium | reverse complement strand
ATGTTGGTATGCCGGAACCAGTGGCAGGCATGGGCCAGCTTCGGCTGAAAGCCACGTGCCAGCTTGTGCGGCCCGCCCCGGCCGCCATCCACCGCATTCAGGCCACAGGCGATCGCCCGCTCGATGGTCCGGTAATAGCAGGTCTCGAAATGGACCAGACGCGCCTCTTCCCGTGCTCCCCAATTGCGAACATAAAGCCGGCCGTCGCCCTCGATGCACAGCAGCGCGCCGACCGCGACACCCCGGGATTCGGCGAAGGTCAGCGTCACCGCGTCCCCCAGAGCGGCACAGAGCCGGTGGACGAAGCCGGCGGTCAAGGGCTGGTTCGTCGCCCGGCGGGCGTGCAGGTCGGCGAGCAAATCGAGGAAATGCGCGACATCGGCCTCGCCCACCCTGCTCCCCGGCACGTCGCGGAAACGAAGCCCGCTCGCCAGCACCTTGCGGTGCTCCCACAACAGGGTGTCGCGGCGGTGCTTCGTCAGGCTGGCGGCAAAGTCGCCGAAATCCCGGTATCCGTCGTTCCGCCACTCATATTCCACGGCATGCCGGGACAGCCATCCCGCCGCTTCGAAGCGGAAACGGTCGGCTTCGTCCGGGAAGCTCACATGGATGGAGGACAGGCCGTCGCGATGGGCGAGCGCCCGCATCGCGCCGATCAACGCATCCGTCGTGCCGGGCGGCGCACCTTTCCGCAGCAGCAGGCGGGCTCCGGTGACCGGCGCATAGGGGACCGCCGACACCAGCTTCGGGAAATAGCGGCCACCGGCGGCCCGATAGCCGTCGACCCACGCCTGGTCGGGCCAATGCTCGTCCGTGGAGCGGTCGCGCAGATAGAGCGGAACCGTGCCGACCACCCGTCCGGACGCCTCCCGCGCCATCAGATGAACGGGATTCCAGCCTGTCGCCGGACCGGCCAGCCCGCTGTCCTCCGTCGCCTTCAAGTAGGCATGGCTCACGAACGGCCCATGGCCCGCAGCACAGGCATCCCAGTCCAGCGGGTCGATCCCGGAAATCCCCAGGACCACCGCAACAGCCGGCGGAGCGGAAGTCCGCAACTCGGCCGGCACCACATCGCACTCCATGAACCTGCTTTCGATCCCCGTGCTATTCGCCGTCATAGGGCGGCGCCACCGGCAGGCGCACACTGACCGTCGTGCCCTCCCCTTCGCGGCTGCGGATGTCCAGCGTGCCGTTCAGCAGATCGACGAAGGAGCGCACCAGCGGCAGGCCCAGCCCTGTCCCGCCGGAGCGGCGGGACAGTTGGCTGTCGACCTGTCCGAAGGGCTGCAGCGCCACGGCGATGCCTTCGGCGTTCATGCCGATGCCGGTATCGGCGATCTCGATCAGGATGCGGCCGCCGTCCGGGCGGACGCGCAGCGCGATGCGGCCGCCGGCAGCGGTGAACTTGACGGCGTTGGACAGCAGATTCAGCAGGATCTGCTTCACTTTCACCGGGTCGCCCAGCAGGTGCGGAGTATCGGGGGCGATGTCCTGCGTCAGGGTCAGGCCGCTCTCCTCCGCCCGTTCGGCGATCAGCAGCAGCGAGCTTTCCACCGCGTCGCGCACGTCCATCGGCTGCGGGTTCATCTCCAGCTTCCCCGCCTCGATCTTGGCGACGTCCAGGATGTCGCTGATGACGGCCAGCAGATGCTGCCCCGATTTGCCGATCACCTTGGCATAGTCGAGGTATTTGGGATGGCCGAGCGGCCCGACGATCTCGCCTTCCATCATCGAGGAAAAGCCGATGATGGCGTTCAGCGGCGTGCGCAACTCATGGCTCATGTTGGCCAGGAACTCGCTCTTGGCCCGGTTCGCCAGTTCGGCCTGCTCCTTGGCCTGGATCAGCGCCTGTTCGGCGCGGCGGCGTTCCTGGATTTCCTGCATCAGCGCGCGGGTGCGCTCGGCGACGCGCATCTCCAACTCGTCGCGGGCCTGCCGCAGCGCCAGTTCCGCCCGCTTGCGCCGGGTGATGTCCTGGCCGACGCACAGGATGCCGGGCGGCACGCCGTCCGCCTCCGGCAGGCGGTTCAGGTTCCACAGGAACACCCGCTCGCTCATGCAGTCCTGCTCGCGCAGCGCCTGTTCGAAGTTGCGGATCTCCGTGCCCTGGACGGCGATGGCGAGCTGGGCGGCGAAGGCGCCGGTCGGGCGCTCCCCCATCACCTCGGTCCAATGGCGGCCGATGGCGCTGCCGCCGTTCATGCCGAAGGCGCGTTCGGCCTCCCGGTTGGCCTCCTGCACGCAGCCATCCTCGCCCAGGACCAGGATGATGCTGGCCGCGGTCTGCACCAGGGAGCGGAAACGCGCCTCTCCCGCCCGCGCCTCGCTCTGCCGCAGGGCGGCCTCCAGCTCGGCCACGCGGGCCTCCAGACGGAGGACGGTCTCAGCCTGCCCGGCAGAGCTTGGATCCGTGAAGCCCACGTCCGTAAACGACGTCCGATTGGTCACGCCGCGGCGTTTTCCGGCTGCATGATGTCGCCCAGCTTCGCCAGCAGGAATTCCAGATCCTCGGGCGCCAGATCCTCGTACTGGGTCAGGATGCGCTCGATCACGCGGCGGCGGTGGCGCTCGCGGTCGCCGGGTTCGCCGTCGTAGGGCGTCTCCTTCAGCACGTCGATGGCGATGCGGCAGGCCGGCAGCAGGGCCGGCGGCAGCTTCGCCTTGTCGTACAGCGACTTCAGCCCCAGCCGGCCCGCATCATGGATCAGCAGGCGTGCGTTGGTCAGAGGCACGTTGGCCATGCGCGACATGGCCATCTCGAAGAAGGCGATATCGCCGGTGCACAGAGAACGGACCAGCAGCGAGGGCGTCAGGCGGCCGGTGCGGGCGAGTTGGCTCACCAGCCGGTCCAGGGCGCCTTCGTCGCTCTCCCCGGTGAACAGCGCCACGGTCGCCCGTTCGCGGCTCTGCAGGATCAGTTCCGACGCGATCTTGGCCGGCAGCTCATGGTGGGCGACGAGATGCTGGCGCAGCCGTTCCGACACCACGGCGACCAGCCGTTCGGCGATGGTGATCGGCAGCTTGGAGCGGTGGACCAGCGGATCCTGCACCGCCTCGCTGGCACCGAACCGGTCGATGACGCGGCCCAGGCTCTGCTCGCCCAGTTCCGCCCCTTCGTTGGCGACCAGGGCGGCGACGGCACGTTCGGACCCGCTTTCGATCAGCGCGTCGGCAACCGCCGCCGGCACCGTCGGGCGCTGGGCGATGGCGGTGCTCTTGGCCTCGGCCCCGGCTCCCCCGGATCGCACGATCTCGACCAGATCGGCCGGGGTCAGCACGGTGGAGACGCTGAGGAGCGGGATCGCCACCGCCTCCACGTCGCGGGCGAGGCTCAGCGCCACGTCGCGCGGCAGGGACGGGCTGGATTTCAGATTCTCGGCCAGGGTCTGGCGGACACGCAGGACCGTATCGTTGACCATCAGGCGGATGATGTCCTCAGCCAGCTTGTGCTCGGCCTGCGACAGCTCGGGGCTGTCGAACTGCTGGGCCAGCTTGGCGGCCAGATCGGTCCGGCTGTTCGGCGACGGGTCGGCCAGCAGCCGCACCACGTCCTCCTGGGTCAGATGACCCGACTTCAATGCGTCACTCATGGGTCCGGGACCCTTCCTGCCCTGGTCCGTCTCCAAATCGGTCGCGAAGAGGCGATACCCGCGCGGATGTGGGCGGAGACTTGTCCACACCGTCAAGGATCTTCCGAAACGGTTGAACCTTCATTAACGCCGGGGGGTCATAGATCGTCGGACGGGCTTCGGCCGGTGGAACCCTGGCCGCGGTTCAGGGCATTCCGACGAAGCTGGGCGGTTCCGGCAGGATCGGGCGGCGGCGGCGGGCACCGCGCAGGTGGATGGCGACCTCGGCGATCTGTTCCTCCACCGAGATATGGCGCTGGGAGGCGACCTCCAGCCCACGATCCTCGTAGACGTAGGCGTCGGGATGCGCTTCGGCCCAGCGCCGGATGGCGGCATCCCGCTCCCGCAGCAGGCAGACGATGGTCGGGCGGAACAGCCGCATCATCGCGGTGATCCAGCGGTTGGCCGGCCAGGACGGTCGGGCATGATCGACCTCGAAGGCGTCGAGCATGGCGATCACGTCGTCGGCTCCGTACCAGGTTTCCCCCGTCACCCAGCGGTTGGTGGTGAACAGGCGCACCGGCCGGCCGGCGACGTCCATGGCGATGCCGATCAGGTGCGACAGCGCGTCGTTGTCGTTCTCCGGCGGCTGGAAGTCGGGCAGCGGCGCCGGCCGCAGCCCGGACGGCATGCCGTGAGGCCGCAGGAAGGTGTGGAAATGCCCATGCTCCCCGTCGGGCCGCTCGCCTTCGGGATGGCAATGGTAATAATACTGGGCATGGAACTCGGCGTCGTAGACGTCGCCCGGCGGATAGTGCTTCCACTCGTACACCGTGCCGTGGCCGCGCAGAAGCTCGCCCACCACCGTGTCGCCGGTCTTGGCCAGGACGCGCTGGCACAGGCGCACCTCGCGCCCCGCCTCGGCCATCGCCTCCAACTCTTCCCGGGACACGTCCGACAAATCCGTCATCGCCCGATCCTGCGCTGCGCGAACATCCCTATTACGTACGCGGCTATGCGGGCGTGGCAAGGTCTTTTCCGCTGCGGCACCTGTGGTTGCAGCCGGGCCTGCGCTTGGCCGGTCAGCTGCCGACGGGGTGGAAACGCTGCGACAGCGACCAGGTCACCAGATCGCCGGTGACGCGGCCCAGCGCCTCGTCGAAGGCGGCGACGATGTCGGTGAAGGACCGGCCGCGCACGGGGGCCGACGCTTCGAAGGTCTCGCCCGCCTGGATGGTCCGGCGCGGCATGGCGACCAGCTTGGCCGACAGGCGCACATGCACCCGGTCCGGCATGGCGGCCCCGGGCGAGGTGTATTCCGCTTGGAAGTCGCGCAGTTCCGACTTCAGCACATAGTCGGAGCGCAGCCCCACCGTGTCGCGCCCGACCGAGACGATCCGCCCGCTGTCCTCGAAGGTCTGGACGATCAGCCCCTGCACCATGTTGGGCGCCCGGTCGGCCCAGGACACGTCGGCGAAATAGTCGAGCGAGGTCGGCGTGCGGGCCAGCGCGATGCGCGGCGTGTCGATTCCGGCGGCGGCGGCCGGCGTCTCCACCAGCAGCTGCCAGTCGGCCTTGGGACCGGGGCCGACGCTGGCGCGCGGGGTCAGGGTGTAGAGCTGCGGCGCCGTCGGGTTCAGCGCGGAGCAGGCGGCAAGCCCCAGCAGCAGGACGGCCCCCGCCACCGCGCACAGCACCGACCGCGCCGCCCCTTTGCCCGTTCCCTTCCGCAAGATCGCCGCTCCCGTCATTTTTCACGCACCTCCACACCCTGCCGCGTCCCGCCGAAGAGGAAGTTCGACGGGTCGTTCTCGATCCGCGTGATCACCCGCGACAGCTGCCCGGACAGGTCGCGCAGCTGGGAGATCAGCAGCGTCAAATCATACAGTCCGGTGGCGGTAAAGTCGCGCACCGGCTCGCGATTTTCGGCCATCAGGCCGTTCAGCGTGTCGGAGGTGCGCTTCAGCGAGCGCATCAGCTCGCGCGTTTCCCCCGTCAGCTGCCTGGCGCTGCCGTCCACCGTCGCCAGCGTTTCCCGCGCCTGGGCCAGCGTGCTGTCCAGCTGCGGCCCGACCGCCTGGAAGCCGTTCAGCGTCTGCCGCGCCTGTGTCATCGTCTCCTCCAGACCGGAGCCGGCGCGGGCAAGCTCGGCGCTGAGGGTGCGGGCGTTGGCCAGGATCTCGCCGATGGCCTTCTGGTTCTCGCCGTTCAGCAGTTCGCCCAGCCTGGTGATGACCTCCAGCGAGCGGCTGACCAGCTGCGGCGCGCTGTCCACCACCGCGGTCAGCGAGCTCGGCCGCGACGGGATGGTCAGAACGCCGTCGGCATCGGTGGCGGTCAGTCGCTTGCCCTCCACCGTCCCGCCGGAGATCTGGACATAGGCGCCGCCGGTGATGCCCTGCACCTCCAGCGAGGCGATGGAATCGGCCATGACCGGCGTGCCGTTCTGCACCTGGGCCGTCACCCGCACCCGCGTCACGTTGTCGGGGTCGAGCCGGATGTCGGACACCGTGCCCACCGGCACGCCGCGGTAGCGCACCGGGCTTCCCTGCTGCAGGCCGGTGACCGATCCGGTGAAGTAGATGCGGTAGGTTTCGCGCGTCTCGTCGAGCTGGACCTTGGCGATCCAGGCGGTGAAGACCAGCAGGCCGGCGACCAGCGCCAGCACGAAGCTGCCGACCAGGATGTAGCTGGCGCGGGTTTCCATGGTGTGCCCCTAGCCTTTCGCAAGCTGTCGAGCGTCGTTGCGCTCTTTCGCGTCGAGGGCCGCGCGGCCGCGCGGTCCGTGGAAGTAATCGCGGATCCAGGGATGCGGATCGGCCAGATGCTGGGCCAAGGTTCCCACCCGGATCTTCCTGTCCACCAGCACCGCGATGCGGTCGCAGATGGAGGTCAGGCTGTCCAGGTCGTGGGTGACCATGAAGACGGTCAGCCCCAGGCTGCGCTGCAGCCCCTGGATCAGCGTGTCGAAGGCGGCGGCGCCGATGGGATCGAGGCCGGCGGTCGGTTCGTCGAGGAACAGGATGTCGGGGTCGAGCGCCAGCGCGCGGGCCAGACCGGCCCGCTTGATCATCCCGCCGGACAGCTGGGCCGGATGCTTGGTCCCGGCATCGGGCGGCAGGCCGGCCATGGCGATCTTCACCCGCGCCACCTCCGCGATCAGCGCTGGAGGCAGATCGGTGTGCTCCTTCAGCGGCAGCATCACATTCTCCGCCACCGTCATGGAGCTGAACAGGGCGCCGTTCTGGAACAGCACGCCGGTACGGGCCTGCAGGGCCGTGCGCTCCGCCCGGTCGAGTTCGGCGGTATCGTGGCCCAGCAGCTCGATCCGGCCGGCGGACGGCGCGATCAGGCCCAGGATTTCCTTCAGCAGCACCGACTTGCCGGTGCCTGACCCGCCGACGACGCCCAGCACCTCGCCGCGCTCCACGTCGAGGTCGAGCCCATCATGGACGGTCTGCGGGCCGAAGCGGGTGACCAGCCCACGCACCCGGATGACGGGAGGCGTGTCCATCACACCCCCAGCATGGAGAAGACGACGGAGAACACCGCGTCGATGACGATCACCAGGAAGATCCCCTCCACCACCGCCTTGGTGGTCATGATGCCGACGCTTTCGGCGCTGCCGGAGACCTTCAGCCCCTCGTAGCAGCCGACCATGGCGATCACCAGCGCGAAGACCGGCGCTTTGATTAGCCCGGCGATCACCGTGTTGATGCCGACGGCGCTGTGAAGCTGGCGGATGAACTGTCCGAAAGTGATGTCCAGCGTGGCATAGGCCATCACCGCGCCGCCGAACAGCCCCATCACGTCGGCATAGAAGGCCAGAAGCGGCAGCGAGATCATCAGCGCCAGCGCCCGCGGCACCACCAGCAGTTCCACCGGGTCGAGCCCCATGGTGCCGATGGCGTCGACCTCCTGGTTCACCTTCATGGTGCCGATCTGCGCGGTGAAGGCGGAGCCGGAGCGGCCGGCGACGATGATCGCCGTCATCAGGATGCCGATCTCACGCAGGACGGAGATGCCCAACAGGTTGACGACATACAGCTCCGCCCCGAAACGCTTCAGCTGGTCCGCCCCCTGGAAGGCCAGCACCACGCCGATCAGGAAGGACAGCAGCCCCAGGATCGGCAGGGCGTTCAGACCGGTCTGCTCGATATGGAACAGGACCGAGGTCAGGCGCAGGCGCGACGGGCGCAGGATCAGCCGGCCGAAGGTGACGGTGACCAAGCCGAGGAAGCCGACGAGGTCCAGCATTTCCTTGCCGGCATTCACCGTCGTCTGTCCGGTGCGGACGACCATGTCCAGGATGGGGTGATGGTCGCGCTCGATCGGATGGGACGGCGCCTTGCCGGCATCGCGCACCGCGCCGAACAGCGCGGCATGCTCCGGCCGCAGCCCGACCACTTCCACCGCATGCCCGTCCGCCCCCAGCCGGTCGGCGAGACGGTTCAGCAGATAGGCCCCGACAGTGTCGAGCGCCTCCACCCGCGACAGATCGAGCCGCACGGCGGCACCGCCCCGCGGCTTCTGCGCCCGGTCCAGCGCGTCCGAGGCGGCCCCGGCCGCGTGCAGCGTCCAGCGTCCGGCGGCGCCGATCCGCCACCCGCCATCCTCCGGGCCGGCATCGATCCGGGCCATCTCCGCCGCCGTTCCGTCCTTCGCCAAAGTTCCAGCCACAGGCCCCGCCGCACGCATCCGCACTCCGCCCGGTGCGGATCGAACGTGGCGGAGCACCGCCGAATGGTCAACCCCATGCGGCATAGCCGAGAGGCACGGCCGCCATGTCCGGCGCCGGCCGCCGCGGCCAATCGCGTCTTTTCGCGGGGGCGGGCAGCAGCTAGAGTGCCGGGCGGCGGCCCCGGCTTTTCATGCCGGCACCGGACCCTTTACGGACAAGATTTCCGATGAACCTGAAAGACCACATCCGCGGCATTCCGGATTCCCCGAAGCCCGGCATCCTGTTCTACGACGTCTCGCCGCTGCTGGCGAACGGTGCCGCCTGGAAGGCCGCCATCGACGAGCTGGCCGACGCGGTGCGCCCGCACAAGCCGGACCTTCTGGTCGGAATCGAGTCGCGCGGCTTCCTGGTCGCCGCTCCGCTGGCTCTGGCGCTGGGCATCGGGTTCATCATGGTGCGCAAGCACGGCAAGCTGCCGGGCGACAAGATCGCCCATTCCTACAATCTGGAATACGGCACCGACACCATCGAGGTGCAGGCGGACGCGGTGAAGCCCGGCCAGCGCGTGGTGGTGCTGGACGACCTGCTGGCGACCGGCGGCACCATGGTCGCCGCCATCAACCTGCTGCGCCAGGTCGGCGCCGATGTCCGCGCCGCCGCCTTCCTGGTTGAACTGACCTTCCTCAACGGCCGCGACCGCATCGACGTGCCCAGCGTCTCGCTGATGGCTTACGATTCCTGAGGCCAAGCCCTGAGATCAGCGCCGGGCGCGCCAGCCGTCGACGCTGAAGCGCCCGGCCCCCGCCGCGACCAGCGCCAGATAGCCGCCGACGATGGCGAGGTTCTTCATGAACTGGATCTGCTGCATCTTCATGGCCTCCGGCGCGGCGTCCCAATAGCGGTGGGCGATCAGGGTCGCGGCGACGGTGAAGGCCGCGACCAGCAACGCCGCCAGCCGGGTCCAGGCGCCCAGCACCACGGCCAGCCCGCCGAACGCCTCGACCAGCGCGCCGATGGTGCCCATCACCGCCGCCATCGGCACACCCTGGCTTTCCAGCCCGGCGATGAAGCCGCCGAGCGCCATCAGCTTGCCGAAGCCGCTCTGCACGAAAATGGCGCCCAGCAGGACGCGGGCTCCCAGAAGCAGCGCGTCCTGTCCGGCGGTGGCGGTTCCCGCACCCGCACCGAACCCGCTCGACGATGTCGCATGGTTGGTCATCGCACCGGCTCCTCGTTCCAATCCCATGGGTTCCAATCTCATCGAACGGGAGACGACGGCGGGAAGCCGGTTATTCCGCCAACGGCCCAAAGAACGGCGTCAAGCGGTCTTCCACAGCGTGATGATCATGACGCCGGCCACCGTCAGGGCCGCGCCGGCCAACTGCAGCAAGCCCATCGGCTCCGCCAGCACCAGATAGCCGAAGACGGCGGCGGCCACCGGGCCGATGGCGCCGCTCAGCGCCACCAGATTGGGGCCGACCCGCCGCAACGCCTCCGCCGTCATCAGCACGGGCAGCACGGTGCAGACCACCGCCATAACCGCCGACAGCCAATAGACCGGCAGCGGCAGCTCCAGCGCCGACAACGGCCGCAGCACGGCGAATTGCAGGATACAGCACAGGCAGGCCGCCGTCATCGCATAGGCGGTGAAGCGCATTGAGCCGATCCGCTGCACCACCCGGCTGCTGCCGACCAGATAGACCGAATAGAGGAAGGCCCCCATGAAGACCAGCCCGGCCCCGGCCATGAAATTGGGGTGGCCGGTCCCGACCTCCGACCACACGACCAGCGCGACGCCGGCATAGGAGACGACCAGCGCCACCACCTCGCGCAGGCCGATCCGCTTGCCCAGGAACATGGCGGACAGCAGCACGACGATGGTCGGGTAGAGGAACAGCAGCAACCGCCCCATCCCGGCCGAAACATAGCGCAACCCCAGGAAGTCGCAGAAGCTGGCGGCGTAATAGCCGGTGATGCCGAGCCCGATGGTCAGGGCAAGGTCGCGCCCGGCAATCGGCGCGCGCTCTCCTTTTCGGGCTCCCGACCAGAGGGCCATGCCGAGGAAGAAGGGCAGTGCGAAGACCATGCGCAGCATGATCAGCGTCACCGGATCGACATTGTAGCGGTAGGCCAGCTTGATGATGACCGGCCGCAGGGAAAAGGCGACCACCCCCGCCACGGCAAGCCCGAGCCCGGTCAGAAGCTGGACCGGCGGCACGACGGAAGCCGCGGCGGCGCCATCGGAGGGCAGGTTGGCCTGGGATATGCTGATCTGGGACAAGGTGTGGATCCGGGGGACGGGAGAGGGGACACCATTCAAGCATCCCCGCGCCCGTTTTGCTCTCCCCAAGGCGGCGGACGGCCATGCCCTCCGCCCCACTCAGGATTGCACGATCCGCGACGCTGATGGTGAAGCGTCTCGATGTTCAGGCGACGGCCCCCGCCGCGACGGCGGTGCCGCTCATCGGGGCGAGCCCGGTGAAGGCGATCCGCGCCTGCTGCCCGATGGCGATGGAATGCACGCCGGTGAGGGCGCCGGTGGACACCCATTGCCCGGCCTTCAACGGCCGGCCAAGGCGGACCGCCATGCTCAACGCCACCGCGACCGCGGCCGCGATGCCGCCCGGCAGCTTGGCGGCACTGCCGACCCCGACGCTCTGCCCGTCGATCAGCACCTCGGCCCGCAGGGCATCGGCGCCTTCGATGCCGCCGACGATCTCCTCGCCGACGATCAGCCCGGCATTGTTGCCGAAGACGGCGGTCGAGGCGGTCGGACCCAACTCGTTGACCGGAGCCAGCGGACCGCCCGCCACCTCGACGGCGGCATGGACGGCGGCGATGAAGGCCGCGGCCTCGGCCGGGCTGTAGTCCAGCTTGTCGGCGGGAGAATCCGCGGCAATGCGCACCGCGAACTCGGCCTCCACCGCGCCGAAGCCGCCGGGAATCACCGGGAAGCTCAGCGGCCCGCCATCGGCGGTCGTCACCGTGCCGGCGAAGATCGGGCCGATGTAGCGCATGGCGCCCAGCGCCTCCTCCAGGGCCGGCGGCACCCGCGCCACCTTCCAGCCGGCGACCTCGTCGGGCCAGGCCGCGGTCGCCGTCGCCTGGATGGCGTAGGCGGTGGCGAGATCCGCCGGCAGCGGGCCGGGAAACTCGTCGAGCCCGGTCGCGCTGCGGCGGGCGGCGACGAAGCGGGCGGCGGCCTCGGCGATCACCGGGTCGGCCAGGGTCGGGGCGCTCAGCCCGATGGGGTGCATGACGGTCATGACAGGGACTCTCAGCTGAGGGGCGCCGCGACTGTAGCGGTCCCGGCCAATCCGGGAAAGTGCGCTGCACAACGGCGCTCCTCCCGCGAAGCCACCCGGGGCGCTTCCCGAAAGGCGGGGTGGACGGACCATTCGCTTGGGGTGACACTGGTGGCGTCCTTGCCGCGGGAGAGGCCATGCGTTCCGACACCGACGCCGCAACCAGCCAACTGTTCCGCCGGATCGAGGCGCGGCGCGACGATCTGGTCGCGCTGACCCAGGCCTTGATCCGCATCCCGACCGTCAACCCGCCCGGCGACGTCTATACCGACTGTGCCGAACTGATCGGCAGCCGGCTGGCGGCGCGCGGTTTCACGGTGGAGTATGTGCGGGCGGAGGGCGCGGCCGGCGACAGCGACCGCTACCCGCGCACCAACGTCGTCGCCCGCATCGAAGCGCCGCGGCCCGGCCCTTGCGTCCACTTCAACGGCCATATCGACGTGGTGCCGGCCGGCCAGGGCTGGACCGTCGATCCCTTCGGCGGGCTGGTGAAGGACGGGCGGGTCCATGGCCGCGGCGCCTGCGACATGAAGGGCGGCATCGCCGCCTCGATCATCGCGGTGGAATCGCTGCTGGAGGAAGGGCTGCTGACCGCCGGCGCGCTGGAGATCTCCGGCACGGTGGACGAGGAATCGGGCGGTTACGGCGGCGTCGGCCATCTGGCGAAGCTCGGCTATTTCTCCCGGCCGCGCGTCGACCACGTCATCATCCCGGAGCCGCTGAACGTCGACCGCGTCTGCATCGGCCACCGCGGCGTCTGGTGGGCGGAGATCGAGACCAAGGGCCGCGTCGCCCACGGCTCCATGCCTTTCCTCGGCAACTGCGCGGTGCGCCATATGGGCGCCGTGCTGCACCGGATCGAGACGGAGCTGATCCCCCGCCTCGCCGCCAAGCGCACCGACATGCCGGTGGTGCCGGAAGGGGCGCGCCAGTCCACCATCAACATCAACGCCATCCACGGCGGGCAACGCGAGGACCATGACGGCCTGCCCAGCCCGATGGTGCCCGACCGCTGCCGCATGGTGATCGACCGCCGTTACCTGATCGAGGAGGATCCCGAGGCGGTCCGCGGCGAGATCGTCGCCATCCTGGAGGATCTGCGCCGCAACCGCCCCGGATTCGAGTACGAACTGCGCGAGGTGCTGGCCTTCCTGCCGACGATGACCGACGCCGACGCCCCCGTGGTACGGGCAGTGGCCGCCGCCATCGAAACCGTTCTCGGCCGCCCGGCGCAGCATGTCGTCTCCCCCGGCACCTACGACCAGAAGCATGTGGTCCGCGTCGGCCAGTTGAAGGACTGCATCGCCTACGGCCCCGGCATCCTCGACCTCGCCCACCAGCCCGACGAATGGGTCGGCATCGACGACATGGTGCACTCGGCGCAGGTTATGGCGCTGGCGACGCTGGGGCTGATGGGGGGTGACGACGGGCTGAGGTTCTGAGGAGCCGTCGAGGTCCGCCCAGCCCCCGCTTGATGAGCGATTGCGGACATCCTACAGTAAGGCTTGGTGATCCTTACTGGGGAATTTGACCATGAGGGTGGAGTTGACCGTGACAGCCAAGGGGCAGATCACCCTGAGGCAAGCCGTACTCGACCATCTGGGGATCAAACCCGGCGAACGTATCGATGTGGAGCTTCTCCCCGACGGACGGGCGGAACTGCGCCCGGCCGGCGGACGGCCGGACCTCGCCCGGCTGCGGGGCGCTCTGCGCCGTCCCGGTCAAGCCCCGGTAACCTTGCAGATGATGCAGGACGCCATAGAGCAAGGTGGCGAACAGGCCGAAGAACCGTGAAAGTTGCCGTCGATACGAATGTTCTGGTGCGTTTCCTGACTTGGGACGACCCGGAACAGGCTGCTGAAGCCGCAAGGGTGATCGAGGAAGCGGAGACGGTGTTTATCTCCACTGTCGTGCTTTGCGAACTTGTTTGGGTCTTGAGGCGCGCTTACCGCTACAAGGCGACGGAAATCGCCGCGACCCTGCAAACCCTGATCGAGAGCCGGACGGTCGAGACCGACCGGGCTGCCGCTGAATCCGGGCTCCGGCTGCTCGCTGCGGGGGGAGACTTCGCCGACGGCGTGATCCTGTACGACTCCGCGAGGGCCAAAACGGCGAAGATGGTTACGTTCGACCAGGGCTTCGCAAGCCGGGCACGAACCGACACCGTGATGCTCCTGCCCTCGTCTGCCATCCGTCAGTAACGATACCGTCACCGAGTTACAGGCACTCCCGTCACTCCACCGCCACCGCATGGGCAGCGCCCTGCCTGCCCAGCAGCCGCTCAACCTCGTCGGCCGGGACGGGGCGGCTGAACAGGAAGCCCTGGTAGCTTTCGCAGGCCAGATCGCGCAGCAACTGCAGCTGCTCCTGCGTCTCCACCCCCTCCGCGATGACCGACAGGCCCAGGCTGCGGCCCAGCCCGACGATGGCGCGCGGGACGGAGGCGTCGCTGGCGCCGGTCGACAGGTCGTGGATGAAGGAGCGGTCGATCTTCAGCTTGTCGATCGGCAGCCGGTGCAGGTAGCTGAGGCTGGAATAGCCGGTGCCGAAATCGTCCAGCGCGATCAGAACGCCGCGCTGCTTCAACGCTCCCAGCGTCGCCGCGGCCGATTCGACGTCGTCGATCAGGGTGCTTTCGGTCACCTCGACCTCCAACTCCGGCCCGCTCAGGCCGTTGGCGTCCAGCGCACGGGCCACCTTGGCCGGCAGTTGGCCGTCGCGGAACTGGGCGCCGGAAACGTTGACCGCCACCGGGATCGACAGGTCGAGGCGCGAGCGCCAGCGCCGGATCTGGGCGCAGGCCTCGAACAGCACCCAGTCGCCCATCGCCAGCACAAGCCCGGTCTCCTCCGCCACCGGCAGGAAGCGGCCGGGCAGGATCAGCCCCTCCTCCGGGTGGCGCCAGCGTATTAGCGCCTCCAGCCCGACGATGCGGCCGGTCAGGGTGTCGACCTGCGGCTGATAGACCAGGAACAGTTGCCCCTCGCGGATGGCGTCGCGGAGGCTGCCCTCCAGATCCATGCGCTCGCGCGATCTGGCGCCCATCTCCTTGGTGACGAAACGGAAACCGTTCCGGCCATTTTCCTTGGCGTGGTACATGGCGATGTCGGCGCAGCGGATCAGCCCTTCCGGGTCGTCGGCATCGTCGGGATAGAGGCTGATGCCGATGCTGGGCGACACCACGAAATTCTGGCCGCCGACGGTGAAGGGACTGGCCAGATGCGCCACCACCTTCTCCGCCACGCGCGCCGCATCCTCCGGTTCGGCCACGCGCCGCAGCACGATCAGGAACTCGTCGCCGCCCAGCCGCCCGACCGTGTCGGATTCGCGCAATCCCGACTGCAGCCGCCGCGCCACCGACCGCAGCACCTCGTCGCCGAAGCTGTGGCCCAGGCTGTCGTTGATCACCTTGAAGCGGTCGAGGTCGATGAACAGCACCGCCACCTTGCTGCCCTCGCGCCGCGCCTCGCGCAGGGCCTGGGCGATGCGGTCGAACAGCAGGACGCGGTTGGGCAGGCCGGTCAGCGCATCGAAATGCGCCAGATACTGGATGTGCTGCTCCGCCCGGCGCTTTTCGCCAATGTCCTCGGCGAAGGCCAGGACGAATTTCAGCTCTCCCGTCAGGACGACGGGCTGGAAATGCAGGCTGAAATGGCTGCGCCGCCCGCCCAGCACCAGCGGCTGGTCGGACTCCAGCTTGCCGCTTTCTCCCTGCAGCGCCGCTTCCAGCGCGAAGACGGACGCCTGGTCGCCGAAGCGCAGGCGCAAGTCGGTGCCGAGCAGCTCCTCCCGCATCAGCCCGGCAGCGGCGGCGAAGGCCGGGTTGCAGTCCGCCAGGAGGCCGTCCGTGCCGACCAGCCCGATCCCCAGCGGCGCCTGGGTGAACAGCTGCTGCCGTTCCGCCTCCTGCAGGCGGAGCGATGCCGTCATCTCCCCCGCCAGCTCGACCGCACGGGAATGAGTCGCCAGCATCATGCGCAGGATCAGCGACAGCGCGATGCTCAGCGCGATCCCGCCGGCAAGCAGCGCCCCCGGCACCCATTCATGGGCGGTCAGCACCCCATCGGGCAGGCTGTCGTAGCGCACGGTCCAGACCCGGCCGCCGACCGGCAGTTCCCGCATCAGGCTGATTGCGGCGGTGGTTTCCAGCGGACGGCGGCTGCGGTAGAGCGGGAATTCCGCTTCGGCCGGCGGCACGTCGTAGATCTCGATGCCGGTGTCCGGCCGCTTTTCGTCGATCAGCCCGTCCACCAGCGGACCGATCCGCACCGGGACCAGCGCCACGCCGGTGAAGGAGGCCTGCCGCGCCTCCAGCGACGGCGGCAGCGGATCGCCGCGATAGGTCGCCTGATAGAGGATGAAGGCTGGCTTGGCCCCCACCGCCTCGTCGATCTTCAGCGTGATCGCGCGGGTGGCGGCCGGCTCGCCGCTGTCGCGCGCCCGCTCGATGGTGGAGCGCCGCGTCGCTTCCGACATCATGTCGAAGCCGATGGCCCGCACGTTCGCTTCGTCGACCGGGGCGGCGAAGATGGTGACCACCCGCTCCGCCCCCGCGCTCTCCGGCCAGATGCGGAAATTCGTCAGACCGGCCGCCCGCATCGCCGCCACCAGTTCGCCGGAACGGGCGGCCGGAACGGCGCGGGCATA
>JBKHVJ010000406.1:0-19327 GCA_046570145.1 Alphaproteobacteria bacterium | reverse complement strand
TCGAACACTTCCAGGTCATCGCCCTGAACTTCCCGGACGAGCAGCGCGGCGGCGCGCTGGCCTCCACGCTGGGCGGCTTCACCATCAATGTCTTCGGCGAGGGCGAGCAGGCGGGCTATCCGACGCTGTGCAAGGGCCGCTTCGTCGCCGGCGGCGCGCCGGCCTACCTGTTCGAGGAGCCGACCAGCCTGAACGCCATGGACCTGCTGCCCGAGTTGAAGGCGGCCGGCGTCCATGCGCTGAAGATCGAGGGGCGGCAGCGCGGCAAGGCCTATATCGGCGCCGTCGTCCGCGCCTACCGCGAGGCGCTGGACAGCTTCGCCGCCGGGCGGCCGGTGCCGCACATCGATCTGCAGGCGATGGTCGAGGGCGGAACCCAGACCACCGGCGCCTATACCCGCGCCTGGCGCTGAGCACCGGGCGGCAAGGAGCATTACGAAATGACTGCGTCACTCACTCTGGGGCCGGTGCTGTTCAACTGGCCGGTCGACCGCTGGCGCGACTTCTACGCCCGCATCGCCGACGAGGCGCCGGTGGACACCGTGATCGTCGGCGAGATCGTCTGCTTCAAGCGGGCGCCCTTCTTCGCCGACGCCATGGGCGAGGTGGTCCAGCGTCTGACCGATGCCGGCAAGACGGTCTGGCTCGCCAGCCCGATCCTGGTCGGCAGCGAGCGCGAACGGTCGGCGATGCGCGATCTGGTGGCAGCGGATGCCGGGCCGGCGGACGGAGGTCTGACGGATTGCGGGCTGATCGAGGCCAACGACATGGGCGCGCTGGCGCTGCTGGCGGGCCGTCCCCATGCCATCGGGCCGACGATCAACGTCTACAACGAGGCGACGCTGGCCTGGATGGCGGAGCGCGGGGCGGTGGCGGTGTCGCTGCCGGCCGAGCTTCCGGCGGCGACCGTCGCGGCTCTGGCGAAGGCGGGGCGGGAGCTGGGCGTGGCGGTGGAGGTGCAGACCTGGGGCCGGGCGCCGCTCGCCATCTCGGCCCGCTGCTATCATGCGCGCGCCCATGGGCTGCACAAGGACGGCTGCCAGTTCGTCTGCGGCAACGACCCGGACGGGCTGCCGGTGACGACGATGGACGGCCAGCCCTTCCTGACCGTCAATGGCACGCAGACGATGTCGCACGGCTGCCTGTGCCTGACGGCGGAGCTGCCTGCGTTGGTGGAGATGGGTGTTTCGCGCTTCCGCCTGTCGCCGCAGGCGATGGACATGGTGCGGGTGGCCGAGGCGTTCCGGGCGGTGCTCGATGGCCGGCGCGACGGGGCCGAGGTGGCGGCGGAACTGGGCGGGCTGATCGGCGCGCCGCTGGTGAACGGCTTCTACCACGACACCGCGGGGGCGCTGCGGGTGGCGTGAGGGGACTGTGTGGGTTGGGAAGTTGGACCCTCACCCCAACCCTCCCTCGCCCGGCTCATGCACAAAGCTATGCTTTGTGCTGACGCGGCAGGTGGACCGTAGGTCCGCTGAGAGCGGGGGGAGGGTCAGGGTGGGGGTGTCGGAGCTGACGTTTTGACACACAGCCATCGGCCCCCCTTCCCCATCACGCGATCGGCTTGCGCTCTTCCTCGTCGTCCTTCAGGCCGGACTTGAAGCTCTTGATACCTTTGGCGAAGTCGCCCATCACGGACGGCAGCTTGCCGGCGCCGAACAGCAGCAGGACGACCAGCAGAACGATGGCCCAGTGGAACAGGCTGAAGCTTCCCATGGCGATGATCCGATCTCTCATACAGGCAGCCGCAGGATGCGGCTGTCGGGGTGGGTGAAGCGGGCGGTGACGCCGGGATGGGCTGCGAGGATGGCCGGCACCCGATCCTCCGGCACCACCGAAAGCGCAGTCGACAGGGCATCGGCGGTCGTGGCGTCCGGTGCCTGTACCGTAACCGCCTGCCAATGGGCGGCGCAAGCGCCGCTCGCGGGGTCGAACAGGTGGGTGAAGCGGCCGGCCGCGTCGAAGCGGGTGCCGTAGCCGCCGGTGGTTGCGAGTGCGCCGTCGGCAAGCTCCAGCGTCCCGGCCGTGCGGTCGGGGTTGGCCGGATCGGTGAGGCCGACGGTCCAGGGCCGGCCGGAGGGGTGATGGCCGAGCGCCCGCAACTCTCCCATATCGACCAGCACGCGGTCCATGCCCTCGGCCTTCAGCCGCTCCGTCACCCGGTCGGTGATGTAGCCCTGGGCGATGCCGTTCAGCGTCACCGCCATGCCGGGGCGGTCGAAGGCGATGCGATCGGGCTCCACCCGCAGCGCCCGGACATCGACCAGGGCGCGGGCGGCGCGGATCACGGTTTCCGGCGGGCCGGCAGGGTCGGCGTTCGCGCGCCCGAAATGGCCGGCATAGAGCTGCCACAGGGGCTGCACCGTCGGGTTGAAGGCGCCGCCGGTGCTGCGGCCGAAGGCGGCGGCCTGGGCCAGAAGGCGGACGAGGTCGGTCGGCGGCGCCTCCAGCCGGCCGTCACGGTTCAGGCGGCGGAGCGCGGAGTCGGCGCGGTAGAGGCTGAAGACGCGCTCCAGCCGGGAAACCTCCTCCAGGCTCAGCGCGATCAGGCGGTCGGCCACGGCGGGGTCGGGATGGGCGATGGTCAGGCTGGCGTCCGCCCCCAGCGCCACGCCGCGCCAGACCCGGACGGGCACGCCCTCGGCGCGCAGCCGCCGGTGGGGCAGCAGCGACAGGCCGGCGGCGACGGCGCCGATGGCGAGAGCGCGGCGTCTGGTGAAGGAGGCGGCCATCAGTGGCCTCCCTCGGCGACGGGGCCGGCGGGCGGGGTGAGGATCTGGTCCTCATGCACCTCGGCGAAGCGCTGCACCGTGCCGCCATTGGCAGCGGCGAAGCTGCGGGCGGCGGATTCCTCGGCGAAGGGATAGGGTTCGGCATCGCCCATGCCGCCGCGAAGCCTGCTGCCCAGCACGTACCAGGCCTTGCGCGCCTCGACCCAGACGGTCAGGTCGGGGGCGGTCGGGTCCTTGGCCCTGCCGACGTCGGTGACGTAGATGGCGCTGATCTCCTTCGGCTCCTCCGGCAGCATGGTGAAGGCGAAGGTGTCGCGCACCGACGACAGCCAGATCGGCCGCTCCTGCCCCTTAACCAGGATCTGGCCCTTGGGTCCGGGATGGTCGGCGAGGTTCATGCCGCAGTAATGGCCGATGGCGTCGGCGGTCAGGGTGGCGGGTGGCGGCGGAGCGAGGTCCGCCTTGTCCTGCTTGCAGGCCGACAGCGACAGCAGCAGCGCGGCGGCGAGGAGGATGGGGATGGTGCGCATCAGATCTGCTTCCTCGAAAAGAGGGCGGCGGCCAGCGCCAGCGGGGCGACGATCCAGCCGGCCATCACCGCCAGCAGCAGTGGGACCGACAGCTGGACATGGGCGGCGAGACCGGCGGTGCCGGCGAAGGTGCTGACGCCCTTGAAGCCGGTCAGGTTGAACAGGCGGTAGGCGTCGGCCGGGTTGGCGAGCAGCAGCCAGTTCAGCGCCTCCACCCCGATGCCGCTGCCGCCGACCAGCAGGCCGAGCAGGGCCATGTCGTAGAGCAGCACGAAGCAGAGCCACACCGCCACCGCGATGCCGGCCGCCGTACCGCGGTCGCGCACGATGGTGGAGGCGAGATAGCCGAGCGCGGTGAAGGCGGCGCCCAGCATCACGCTGGACCCGATCATCGAGGCGAAGGCGCGCCAACTCTCGGTGGCGATGGCGGCGTCGCCCATCGCCATCGCCACCCCGGCGGCGCCGTAGCCGACCACGGTGGCCAGCGCGATCACCGCGGCATGCCCCAGGAACTTGCCCAGCAGCAATTGCCAGCGCGCCACCGGATAGGACAGCAGCAGGGTCATGGTGCCGCGGTCGATCTCGCCCACCACCGCGTCGAAGGACAGCAGCAGCGCGATCAGCGGCAGCAGGAAGATGGTCAGACTGGACAGGCTGACGATGGTGACCTCCACCGGGCCGACGCCGACCGTGCCGGTCGGGGCGGAACCGAGGAAGCTCAGCGTCAGGGCCAGCGCCGCCATCAGCAGGGTGGTGGCGACGACCCAGCGGTTGCGGGTCGCCTCGCGCAGTTCCTTGCCGGCGATGATGAGCAGCGTGTTCATTCGGCGGCCTCCCGGCGCAGGAAGTGGGCGTACATCTCGTCCAGGCTGGGCTGTACGATCTCGATATCCTTGACGGCGATGTTGGCGGCCGGGCCGTCGCAGGCGATGCGGCGCACCAGTTCGATCTTGTCGTCGTTGGCGCAGGCCAGCTCCACCACCCCGCCGGCCAGCCGGGTCAGGGCGGCGCCCTGCCCCACCCGGCTCGCCAGCGCGTCGATGTCGTCGCCGGGCAGGGTCAGGCGGATACGGACCGGCAGTTGGGCGAGGCTGCGCAGGGTGGCGAGCGAGCCGTCGGCGACCTTGCGGCCCCGGCTCATCACCACCACGCGGTCGGCCTGCCCCTCCAGCTCGGTCAGGGCGTGGCTGCACAGCAGGACGGTGGTGCCCTGGTCGCGCAGCTCCGCCACGATGGCGTAGAAGCTCTGGCGCAGCGCCGGGTCGAGGCCGGTGGTGGGCTCGTCCAGGAACAGCAGCTTCGGGCCGCCGAGCAGGGCCTGGGCGAGCGCTAGGCGCTGGCGCATGCCCTTGGAATAGGTGGAGACGCGGCGCCTGATCGCGGCGGGCTCCAGCCCGACCTTTTCGAACAGCGCGTCGTTGCCGCGGCGCGATGCGCCTTTCAGCCGGGCGTAGAAGTCCAGCGTCTCCCGCCCGGTCATGTTGGGGTGGAAGGCGACGTTTTCCGGTAGGAAGCCGATCCGGCGGCGGATGGGGGAGCAGGCGGCGCTGGCCGGATCGCCGCCCAGCACGCGGATGCTGCCCGACGTCGGGGTGGTCAGGCCGAGCATCAGCTTGATGAGAGAGCTTTTGCCGGCGCCGTTGTGGCCGACCATCGCCACGCATTCGCCGGGCGCCAGGGTCAGGTCCACGCCGCGCACCGCCTCGGTCTCGCCATAGCGCTTGGTGACGCCCCGCACCTCTGCGGTGAAGTCGGTCATGGCTGTTTCCTTTCGGCGGTTTGAACGGAGGCGGGCATGGCGGGAGGCGCCATCAGCGGCGCGCTGTCGATCACGCCGCCGGGGTGCAGGGCCGGGAACTGCTTCTGCGCCCAGCGGATCACCTGGACACCGGGGCTGTTCATCAGCAGCTTGGCCGCCGGATAGGCCCACATCACGCGGTCGACCACGTCGTTGGGGCGGTAGGGCTCGTCGGAGATGCCGTCGCCGTTCAGGTCGAAGGCGGCATTGTCGGACCAGTGGTTGCCGCGACCCTTCTCCGACCAGTCGAGGAAGCGGGTGCCGACATACTTCACCTGGGTGCGGTTGCCGATGAAGGCGTTGCCGGTCAAGCTGTTGCGCTCCGATCCGGCGGTGAAATGGACGCCGATCTCGCAGCCTTCGAACCGGTTGCCGGCAAAGCGGTTCTTGTTGGCGTTGTAGATGAAGACGCATTTCCAGGTGCCGCTGCGCAGCCGACCATCCATCGCCTCGCTGTCGTGGGGGATGTCGTTGTCGGCCAGCGTCTCGCCGCTGTCGGACATCGCACCGGCGAAGCGGCCGGCGACGCTGTTGTTCGTGAACTGCGCGCTGTTGGCGGCGTTCAGCAGGAAGCCGTGCTCGCGGTCGGCGACGGAGCGGTTGTCCTTCACCACCAGATTGTTGGAATACATGATGGCGTAGCCGACGCTGTTGCCGAGCGAGACATTGCCCGACACCTCGGAATCGTTGGTGTACATGTAGTGGACGGCGAAGCGGACCCGCTCGAAGCGGTTGCCGGCGAAAAGGTTCCTGCGCGAGGTGGTGGTGAAGACGCCGTCGCGGGCATCGCGCACGCTGTTGTCCAGCACGCGGGTGCCGGGCGCGTTCCAGATCTGGATGCCGTTGCCGCGTTCCGACACGCGCAGGTCGGTGCGGCCGGTGATGTCGTTGCGGCGGACGAGGCTGTCGTCGGCGCCCCAGACATAGATGCCGATCAGCGTGTCGCGCAGCCGGTTGTCTTCCACCACCGCCCGCTTGGCGGTCTTGCTCAGGAAGATGCCGGAATGCTGGTCGAACAGGCTGGTGCCGGTGTTGCGCAGTTCCAGCCCGCGCAGCGTGACGTCGGGGGCGGTGACGGTGAGGATGGTGCCCTTCCCTTCCCCGTCCAGCACGGCGCCGGGCTCGCCCTCCAGGGTCAGCGGCTTGTCGATTTTCACCGGGCCGATGTGCCGGCCGGCGGCGAGCCGCAGCGTGTCGCCGGGCGAGGCCGCGGCGATGGCGGAGGTCAGTTCACCCGGAACCACCGCGTTGGTGGCCGCCGGCGCCGGGGAGCCGAGCAGAACCGTGCCGAGGATGGTCGCCGTGCGGAGGAGCATGAGGGGATCCGTGGGTGAGGGGATCGTATCCCCTCTCCCATCCCGGGAGAGGGAGGGGCCCGCCGAAGGCGGGAGGGTGAGGGGGCTGCAAGAACTCCGAACCGCATGGATTCTTGCGCTACCCCTCACCCTTCCCAAGCGTTGCTTGGGCCCTTCCCACTCCCGGGGCGGGAGAGGGAGATCTTCGGGGCGATCAGGTCGAACGTGGCTCGACCAGCATGCGGCCGCCCATTTCCATGTGCAGGGCGTGGCAGAACCACTGGCAATAGTACCAGTGCACGCCCGGACGGTCGGCGGTGAAGGTAACCGACGCGGTCTGCTGCGGGCCGATCTCCATGCAGACGCCATGGTTGGTCATGGTGAAGCCGTGGGTCAGGTCGTCCACATCGTCCATGTTGGAGATATAGACCGTCACCTCGTCGCCTTGGCGAACCGTGAACTCCTCGATGCCGAAAGCCGGCGCGCGGCTCCACATGTAGACGCGGACCTTGTTGCCGTCGCGGATCACCTTGGTGTCGTTGTCCAGGTCCACCCCGTCCTTCTTCGCCTGGATGCGGGCGTCTTCCCACATCTTGTCGTCGCGGGTGTAGATGCTCTTCGGGTTGACCTTGGAGCGGTGAACGATCAGCGTGTCGTGCGGCTCGGCGAAGGTGGGGCCGTCATGCACCAGCTTCATCTCGTCGCCGGAGATGTCGATCAGCTGATCGTTCTCCGGCTTCATCGGACCGACGTTGAGGAAGCGGTCCTTGGAGAACTTGTTCAGCACGATCAGCCACTTGCCGTCGGCTTCCTTGGTCTGGCCCATGGAGGAATGCAGGTGGCCCGGCTGGTAATGCACGTCCAGCTTCTGGACGATGGGATCGACCTTCTCGCCCTTGAAGGCGCGCTTGGCCTTGTCGATGTTCCACTTCACCACTTGGCTGTCGAGGAACAGGGTGGTGTAGGCGTTGCCGCGCCCATCATAGGCGGTGTGGAGCGGGCCGAGACCGACCTGCGGTTCGGCGACGATCACGTCGCGCGGCTTGATCTTGTCGTCGAACAGCTCGTCCAGCTTTCGCACGTCCATGACCGAGACGGTCGGCGACAGCTTGCCGTTCACCGTGACGTGGATGCCGTCGGGGGCGGTATTGACGCCGTGCGGGCTGTTGGGGATCGGGATGTAGCGGGTGTAGGCGCTGCCGTGGCGGCCGTCCACCACCGGCACGCCGTGGATCACCTCGACCTTGCCGGCCTTGACCGCTTCTTCGATGCGCTTGATGTTGAAGACGACCAGCCAATCCTGCTCGTTGGCCGTCATCTCGGCCGTCGTCACCCCTTCCTCGGAGTTGTAGCAGGTCGAGAAGACGTATTTGCCCTGGTAGTCGGCGTCGGTGTTGTCCAGGTTGCCGTCGACCCACACCTGCCAGGCGATCTTCATCGAATCGCCGTCGATGGCGGTGAAGTGAGACCGGTACTTCTTCGGCTCGTCCAGGATCTTGCCGTCGTTGGGCGTCGGCACGCGCTGCTCGCCGTTGCAGAAGACATAGCCGGTGCGCGGATACTTCTGCAGGCGCAGGCCGTGGATGGCCGAGGCGTTCGGGATCTCGAGGATGACGTCCGGCTTCATGATGTCGCAGCGGATGCGCGTCACCCGGCTGTTCGCCTTGTCGTTGGCGAAGATGTAGCGCCCGTCATAGGTCCCGTCGGTGAAGGACATGTGCGGGTGGTGCAGGTCGCCGTTCAGGTACTCGCCGCCGCGCTTGGCGAGGAAGGCGTTGGTCTCTTCCGTCAGGTTGGATGTCAGGATCTTGCGGCTCTCGTTGGTCAGGCCCCAGCCGGTGGCGGAGCAGCGGTTGAACACCGGGATCCGCATCAGTTCGCGCATCGACGGCAGGCCCATGATGCGGACCTCGCCGGAATGGCCGCCGGAATGGAAGACGTAATATTCGTCGAGATCGCCGGGCTTCACCTCGACGCTCTGGTGGCCGGCCTGCGGGGTCGCCGCCAGGGCAGCGGAGGCGCCGAACAGCGCATTTCCGGCAATGCCGCCGGCGGCGGCACCGCCCACGGCACCGGTCAGGCCGGCGAGCGCCGCCGCCTTCGCCGTTCCGCCCAGAAGGGCACGGCGGTTGACGCCTGCCGTGTTGTTCGTCTCGTTCGACATGGTCTGCTCCTTCGCTGACCCCGTTCGGGGGCTGTCATAAGACCCGTTGCGACCGGGCCCGGTTATGGGATTGAGGAGGGGGGCGCGATCAGGACCCGTGGGGCCGCAGCGTCAGCCGGCCGGTGGCCGGATCGGCGGTGGCCACGGCAGCGCGGGCGGCGGCGGGCTTGGCGGCTTCCTGTTCCGCCGCGGCCTTGGCCTCGGCGGCCTGCCACTTCTCGCGCTTCTGCCGCTTCTGGATCATGACCGGACATTTGCGGTCGTGGTGGTAGAGCATCTGGCAGTGCAGGCACTGGATGCATTCGTTGGGGTTGATCGTGCCGTCGGGGTGGATGGCCTGCACCGGGCATTCGTTGCCGCAGCGCTGGCACGGGCTGCCGCATTCCTTGTAGCGGCGCAGCCAGTCGAACATCCGCAGCCGGCCGGGGATCGCCAGCGCCGCGCCCAGCGGGCAGAGATAGCGGCAGAAGAAGCGTTCGATGACCAGGCCGGCGGCCAGCAGGGCCACGGCGAAGGCCACGAACCACCAATCGCGGATGAAATGCAGGATGATGGCGGTCTTGAACGGCTCGATCTCCGCCGCCTTCTCCGCCGTCGCCAGCGATTGCAGCGAAAAGCCGAACAGCAGCAGGAAGATGATGTACTTGATCGGCCACAGGCGCTGGTGCAGGGCGAAGGGCACGGCGATCTGGCGGATGCCGATCCTTTTTGCCGCCTTCGACGCCAGTTCCTGCAGCGCGCCGAACGGGCAGAGCCAGCCGCAGAAGGCGCCCCGCCCCCAGAACAGCAGCGATGCCGCCACCGAGAACCACAGGATGAACACCAGCGGGTCCATCATGAAATAGTCCCAGCGGAAGTCGGTGCGCAGCGCGTTGGCGAAGGTCAGGACATTGACCACCGACAGCTGCGCGGTGGCGTACCAGCCGAGCCAGACCAGGGTGAAGACCAGATAGGCGGTCCGCACCCGTTCATACAGCGCCGGCCGTTTCGTCAGCTGGTCCTGGAAGAAGAAGATGCCGGTCAGCAGCAGAATGGCGGCGGACAGGATCGCGATATCGAGCTGCCGGTTCTGCCAGATGCGCTGCCACAGCGGCGTTTCGGCGGCGTCTTCCGCCGCCTCGGCACCGGCGGCCTGGATGACGGCGCTGTGGCTGGCGGATTGGGCGGCAGGCTGGGCGGCGGTCGCGGCTGCCGGCTTGTCGGTCTTCAGATATTTGTCCGGCGGCTGGTAGCCGAGGTCGAAGGTGACGAACACCTTGTCCAGAGCGGCGATGGCCCGCTGCACCAGAAGCTGCAGGCGCCACGGCTCGGCCGGGTCGAACTCGGTGCCCTCCGGCAGCACGAACAGGCCGATTTCCGGGAAGTCTGGGGCGCCGGCCGCGGCGGCGCTGCCCATGCGCTTGTGCATCTTGTCGCGGAAGCGGATGGAGCCCTCATGCTGCACCATCTCGACCCGGTCGAAGATGCCGCCGCGGACATAACCCGATCCCTTGAAGGAATAGCGCCCCTGCCCGGCCACCCACACCGCCTGCTGGCCCGGCTTCAGCCGCTTGGTCAGCGCCTCGTACTCCGCATCGCCCAGCAGCGAGCGGCCGATGGTGGGGATGGTCACCAGGGCGGCGTAGAGATCGATGAAGGTGTCGTCGGGGCTGCCGGGCTCGGCGCGGGCGATGGCCTCCGCCTTGCCGGTGCGCTCGAAGGCGGCGTTCACCTCCCCCACCGTCAGGGTCAGGCGGCGGACCGAGCCGTCGCCGATCAGGGTCGCCCAGTCCTCCACCGCGCCCTTCGACAGGTCGATGGTCTTGGTCACGGTGGGGGCGGCGTCCGCCGCCGCCTTGCCGAGGGACTGCATCACCTTCTTGCCGGAGCGGATGATGGAATCGCCGATGACCATCACCGTCACCGTGGCGCCCGACACGATGTCGACCGGCGGGCTGGCGGCGCTCTGGGTGGCGAGCGCCAGCACGTTCTTGCCGACATAGCCGTCGATGAAGCCGTTGATGCGGGCCGGCGGGATGCCGATCAGCACGATTGGCTCGTGATGGTCCATCAGCCGCGCGCCCGTCACCGTGCCGTCCGGCGTCAGCCCGACCACCACGTCGATGGGCCGGCCCGAATAGCCGGTGGTGTTGACGAAGTCGGAGGTGAGATAGGCGTGGCCGACCACGGTATCGCCCTTGTAGACCGGGACGGTGGGGGAGTTGGCGGCTGGTGTGCCGAAGCGGTCGGCGCCGGGAACGAGGTCGGCGGGCTGCAGCTTCGCCAGATAGGGCAGCAGCCGGCGGCTGTCGGCGGCCTGCGCCGCGGCGATCCCGGTCAGCAGCAGCAGGACGGCGACGAGGGCCGATCCCACCCGGCGTTGTAAGCGCGTGAACCTCACGACGGCCATCCTCCGGCTTTTGCCCTTTGGCTTAGTGTCCGACCGGGATGAAAGCGCCTGGCGGCGGGAGGTGTCTTGACCGCGGTCAAGAGCGGGGCTGGTCTGCCGGGAAAATGTGCAAGCCGGCAACTTTTGATCGGAGGCGGGCGGATCCTTCGGGGGCGCTTCCCCCGAAGGCATACCCCATAGGGGCGAGGTGCCGCGGCGAGACGTTTTCAACAATTTGCGGTTGGAATGGTCAGCCCGAGATAAAGCAGAAGGCCGCATCCCATGAGCGCAGCCCGGCAGCCAAGCCCAGCCCGCAACGCCGATGCCTCCATCTCTGCCGACCCGCGCCCTTCGGTCGATCCCGGAACCCGCAAGCGCGAGATCGCGATGTTCCTGCTGCTGGCGGTGTTCATCTGGCCGGTGCTGTCGGTCGCGGTGGTCGGCGGCTATGGCTTCATCGTGTGGATGTCGCAGCTGATCCTGGGGCCGCCCGGTCCGCCGCCGGTCTGACGGGGCACGTCCCATGGCCGACGATGCCATAGACCGGGGGCGGCGGGGCTTCCTGCGGGGGCGGCCGGCAACCGGTCCGGCACCGATCCATCCGCCCTGGTCGCGCCCCGATTACTTCACTGGGCTCTGCACCCGCTGCGGCGCCTGCGCCGACGCCTGCCCGGAGGCGATCCTGCGTCCAGGCGACGGCGGCTATCCGGAGGTCGACTTCACGCGCGGCGAATGCAGCTTCTGCGGCGCCTGTGCCGATGCCTGTGCCGAGCCGATCTTCGATCCCACCGCCGCACCCTGGGCGCTGCGCGCCGCCGTCACGGACGATTGTCTGGCGGTGCGGCGGGTGGTGTGCCGCAGTTGCCAGGATGCCTGTCCGGAAGGGGCGATTCGCTTCCTCCCCGCCGTGGGCGGGGCCGCCCATGCGCGCATCGACGATGCCGCCTGCACCGGTTGTGGCGCCTGCGTCGCCGCCTGCCCGGCCGGTGCCGTGACCCTCGACCACCAGACCGGGAGCCCAGCCCATGCCGTTCGATGACACCATTGGATTGACGCCCGCCGGTGAACTCCACATCGCCTCGCTGCTGCTTCATGTGCGGCCCGACCGTCAACCGACGATCCGCGCGGCGATCGCGGCCATGCCTGGGACGGAGCTTCACATCGAACAGCCCGGCAAGATGGTGGTCACCGTCGAAGGACCGCATGAGGGCTGGATCGCCGACCGCATGACCGCGCTGCATCTGCTGGATGGTGTGTTCTCCGCGGTCATGGTCTTCCACCAAGTCGACCATGGGGAGGGAGTTCCGCCGCCCGAATCCTGAACCTGCCCATTTCCACTCCACCCTGCCCTGCTCGCCTGAACCGAACGCCAGAAGAAAAGGGGAAACGCCCATGTTGGACCGTCGCGATTTCATCAAGGCCCAGGCGGTAGCCGCCGCTGCCGCCGCAGGGGGCATCAGCCTGCCGGCCGCCGCCCAACGTTCGATGGTGGCGGGCGAGGACACGGCGCTGAAATGGTCCAAGGCCCCCTGCCGCTTCTGCGGCACCGGCTGCGGCGTGATGGTCGCGACCAAGGACAACCGCGTCGTCGCCACCCACGGCGACATGCAGGCGGAGGTGAACCGCGGCCTGAACTGCGTGAAGGGCTATTTCCTGTCCAAGATCATGTATGGGCAGGACCGCCTGACCCAGCCGCTGCTGCGCATGCGCGACGGCAAATACCATAAGGACGGCGAGTTCCAGCCGGTCTCCTGGGACCGCGCCTTCGACGAGATGGCCAGCCAGTGGAAGCGCGTGCTGAAGGCCAAGGGACCCGACGCGGTCGGCATGTTCGGCTCCGGCCAATGGACGATCTGGGAGGGCTATGCGGCGTCCAAGCTGATGCGCGCCGGCTTCCGCACCAACAACCTGGACCCTAATGCCCGCCATTGCATGGCGTCGGCCGCCGTCGCCTTCATCCGCACCTTCGGAATGGACGAGCCGATGGGCTGCTACGACGATTTCGAGCATGCCGACGCCTTCGTCCTCTGGGGCTCCAACATGGCGGAGATGCACCCCATCCTGTGGACGCGGATCACCGACCGCCGCCTTGCCCACAGCCATGTGAAGGTGGCGGTGCTGTCGACCTTCGAGCATCGCAGCTTCGAGCTGGCCGACATCCCGATGATCTTCGAGCCGGGGACCGATCTGGCGATCCTGAACTACATCGCCAACCACATCATCCAGACCAACCGGGTGAACCGGGAGTTCGTGGAGAAGCATTGCAACTTCCGCCTTGGGCAGAAGGACATCGGCTATGGCCTGCGGCCGGAAAGCGTGCTGGAGGTGCGGGCGGCCAACGCCAAGGATCCGGCGGATTCCAAGCCCATCGACTTCGACGCCTTCGCCAAGTTCGTCAGCACCTACACGCTGGACTATACCGCCGAGCTGACCAAGGTGCCGAAGGAGCGGCTGCTGGCGCTTGCGGAGATGTATGCCGACCCGAAGACCAAGGTCATGTCGCTGTGGACCATGGGGTTCAACCAGCATGTCCGCGGCGTGTGGGTGAACCACATGGTCTACAACATCCACCTGCTGACCGGGAAAATCTCCGAACCCGGCAACAGCCCCTTCTCGCTGACCGGCCAGCCGTCTGCCTGCGGCACTGCGCGCGAGGTCGGCACCTTCTCCCACCGCCTGCCCGCCGACATGCAGGTCGCCAATCCCACCCACCGTGCCCACACGGAGGAGGCGTGGAAGCTGCCCAAGGGGTTGCTGCCGGCGAAGATCGGCTATCACGCCGTCCAACAGGACCGCATGCTCAAGGACGGCAAGCTCAACGCCTACTGGATCATGGTGAACAACAATCTCCAGGCGGCACCCAACAGTGCCAACGAAACCTATCCCGGATACCGCAATCCTGAGAATTTCATCGTGGTGTCCGACGCCTACCCCACCGTCACCGCGTCGGCCGCCGACCTGATCCTGCCGGCCGCCATGTGGGTCGAGAAGGAAGGCGCCTACGGCAATGCCGAGCGCCGCACCCATTTCTGGCACCAGCTGGTCACCGCACCGGGCGAGGCGCGTTCCGACCTGTGGCAGGTGATGGAGTTCTCCAAGCGCTTCACCACGGACGAGGTGTGGCCGGCCGAGGTGCTGGACGCCAATCCCTCCTATCGCGGCAAGTCGCTGTTCGACGTGCTGTTCCGCAACGGCAACGTCGACCGCTTCCCCCTGTCGGAGCTCGATGCCGAGTACGCCAACGACGAGTCCAAGGATTTCGGCTTCTACGTCCAGAAGGGCCTGTTCGAGGAATATGCCGGTTTCGGCCGCGGCCACGGTCACGATCTGGCGCCCTTCGACAGCTACCATCAGGTGCGCGGCCTGCGCTGGCCGGTGGTGGACGGCAAGGAGACGCGCTGGCGCTACCGCGAGGGGTTGGACCCCTTCGTCAAGCCAGGCGAGGACGTCCGCTTCTACGGCAACCCGGACGGCAAGGCGAACATCTTCGCCTTCCCTTACGAGCCGCCGGCCGAGGAACCGGACAAGGATTTCGACCTGTGGCTGGTGACGGGCCGCGTGCTGGAGCATTGGCACAGCGGATCGATGACCATGCGTGTGCCGGAGCTGTACAAGGCGATGCCGATGGCGCTGGTCTTCATGCATCCCGACGACGCCAAGGCGCGCGGCCTGCGCCGCGGGTCGGAGGTGAAGGTGGTGTCCAGACGCGGCGAGATGCAGACGCGGGTGGAGACGCGCGGGCGCAACAAGCCGCCTCGCGGCGTGGTCTTCGTGCCCTGGTTCGATTCCGCCCGATTGATCAACAAGTGCACGCTGGACGCCACCGACCCGATCAGCAAGCAGTCCGATTTCAAGAAGTGCGCCGTCAAGATCGTCGCGGTCTGAGGGAGGAGTTGAGCCATGCGTCCCCATCACCTCGCCGCGCTGGCGGTGCTGCCCTTCCTCGTGCCGGCGGTGCTGTCGGCCCAGAATGCCGGCGGTGATGCCGAACCGCGCCGGCTGGACTCGCCCTTCCGGCCGCCGGTGAACTTCGTCGAGCAGAACAACACCCCGCCGATCCCGCCCGACGTCACCGACGACCGCCGGGTCGCCCGCAATTACCCCGAACAGCCGCCGGTGATCCCGCACAATGTCCGCGACTATCAGATCACGCTGAACAACAACCAGTGCCTGACCTGCCACAGCCGCCGCTTCACCGAGGCGGTGCAGGCGCCGATGGTCAGCATCACCCACTACGTCGACCGTGACGGCCAGACGCTGGGTGCCGTCGCGCCACGGCGCTATTTCTGCATGCAGTGCCATGTGCCGCAGACGACGGCGCAGCCCATCGTCCCCAACACCTTCACCGATCTCGACAGCCTGGTCAGCCGGCCATCCGACCGGGGAGACCGGCGATGAAGGCGCGCATTCCGGTATCGGTGCGGCGGGCGTGGCAGACCATCTCCCGTCCCAGCCGAAGCCTCAGCCTGGGCTTCCTGACGCTGGGCGGCTTCCTGGCGGGGGTGTTCTTCTGGGGCGGCTTCAACACCGCGCTGGAAGCCACCAACACCGAGGCCTTCTGCATCAGCTGCCACGAGATGCAGTCGAACGTCTATGAGGAGATGAAGCAGACCATCCACTTCACCAACCGGTCCGGCGTGCGGGCGACCTGCCCAGACTGCCACGTCCCGCACGAATGGACCGACAAGATCGCCCGCAAGATGCAGGCATCGAAGGAGGTCTGGGGCAAGATCTTCGGCACCATCGATACCCGCGACAAGTTCGTCGCCATGCGCCGGGAACTGGCGGAGCATGAATGGGCGCGGCTGAAGTCCAACAACTCCTTGGAATGCCGCAACTGCCACAGCGCGGATTCCATGGACATCACCAAGCAGGGCGCGCGGGCGGCGCGCATCCACGAACAATATCTGTTCACCGGCGAGCGCACCTGCATCGACTGCCACAAGGGCATCGCCCACCGCCTGCCCGATATGCAGGGCGTGCCGCCGGGGTGGAGCGAAGCGTCGGACACTCCGCAGAAGCCCATCGGCCATTGGTTGGCCAGCACGGGGATGGATAATGGGTCTGACGGCGAGATGGCCCTGCCCGCCCCCGTTCCGCGGTGACGTCCCGCGATGACCCTGCCGGTCGGAATCCGACCAACCGCCTGCATCATGCCGGGCGGTCGGATTCCGACCGGTTCTATTTGGATGCCGCCAGCACCGCGTCGATGGCCGCACGCATTTCCAGCAACGCCTGGCGGTCGGTTTCCGACAGCGGCTGCGGCCTATCTTGCAACTCCCTCAGCACGTCACGCGCCTGGAACACCGGCTTTGCCGCACGCTTGGGCAGCGCGCTGGACGCCACGCCGGCCGGCGCACTGACCGACGGGCGCTTCGCTGCCGTCTCCGGCGACGCTGAAACAGGATCGGCGGCAGGGGAGGGCGGGGGGCCCGCATCCGACCGCTTCAGCCTCTCCCAGGCCCGGACCTGCTCGTCCTGGTCCTCGATTGCCGCCAGTGCCTCCAGCTTCGACTTGGTTGGGCGCAAAGCGGCGTAGTCGGCACGGATGGCCGGCGCCAGACGCTGGAAGGACAGCATCATGGTGACGTAGGTCTTCTTGCGGCCCAGCGCGTCGGCAAGCTGCCGGTGCGAATAGCCATGCCGCTCGGCCAGACGGAACAGGGCGTCGGATTCCTCCAGCGGGTTCAGGTCGCTCCGCTGCAGGTTCTCGACGATGGCGATCTCCTCGTCGTCGTCGCCGGTGAACAGGATGCCGAAGATGGTTTCCCGCCCAAGCAGTCTCATCGCCCGCAGCCGCCGCTCGCCATAGACCAGCTGCCAGCGGTCGTCGGCGATCTGACGCACGCCGACCGGCTGTTGCAGTCCATGGCGTTCGATGGAAGCGGCGAGCCCCTGCAACTCCTCCTCGTCGAACTCCCGCCGCGGCTGGTTCGGGTTGGGGGCGATGCGGTCCAGCGGCACTTCGACCAGATGGGGGGCGTGTCGGCTGAGGCCGAACAGCGCATCCTTCACGCGGGCGGCGGCCGTGCTGTTGGCGCTCTGGGGGGATTTCTGCGCCTTGCCCAGCAGACTACGCGACACGTTCGACCTCCTTGATGCGGATGTTGCGTTCCTCGACCAGGGCGGCGGCGACGTCACGGTAGACGGCGGCACCGGCGACATCCGGCATGGCCTCGACCGCGGCACGACCGACCGAAGTCGCCTGGGCATAGACCGAAGCCTTCGGCACGGGGGCGAACACCCGCAGGTGCGGGCTGTACTGCTCCTGGATCTGCTCCAGAACCTCGCGGTCGTTGCGCTCGCGCTGCTTGTAGATGGTCGGAACGATGCCAAGCACCGACAGGGCGGTGTTCATCCGGCGCCGGATCTTGGCGACATTCTCCAGCAGGAAGCCCATGCCGAGCAGGCTGAACTTCTCCGTCTGGCAGGGGATGATGGCGGTGTGGGCGGCCACCATGGCGTTCTTCGTCAGCTCGCCGATGTTCGGCGGCGTGTCGATGATGATGAAATCGAAGGTCCGCTTCGCCGCGGCGATCTTCTCCTTCATGATGAAGTCGCCGCCGGCCTCCTTGCCCAGTTCGACCTCCGTCTCGGCCAGCCGGATGGAGGAGGGGGCGACCCGCAACCCGCTTTCCTCGACGGTGACCAGGATGTCCCGCAGGTCCAGGTCGCCATGCATGACGTAGTAGAGGGTCTTGGCATCGGCCTCCAGCGTGTAGGAGTCGATGCCGAGATGCTGTGTCGCGTTGGCCTGCGGGTCGCAGTCGATCAGCATCGTCGCGTAGCCCTGGAGGGCGAGGGCGGAGGCGATGTTGACGGCCGACACCGTCTTGGCGCAGCCGCCCTTCTGGTTCGCCACGACGACGACCAGCGCCGGGCCGCCCAGCTTCTCGACCCCGGCGGCGTCGCGCCGGATCAGCGCGTCGAGCGCCGCCGGGATGCGCTCGGCGTCATTCTCCCAGCGGCTGACCTTCTGCTTGTCGTAACGGCGCTGCAGCCGTTCGTTCAGCCAGACGGCGAATTCGGACTGCGACAGCCCCTTCGCCTCGCGGTAGGTCCGCAACTCCTCGCCCTTCACCGTCACCTCCCCGACATGAGCCGGGCGGGAGGGTAGGGGTAGACGCTACGCCGGTCAAGAATGCCGTGGCTGAGGGCGTTCCGTCTACTGGGGAGCGTCTACTGCCGCCACCACCTTCTTGCTGCGGCGCGGTGCGCGTGTGGAAGGAAGGGCCGCCAGCTTCTCCTTCCTGGCCGCAACCTCCGCCCGGATGGCGGGCAGGGCGGCGTCGGCCGCTGTCCGCTGCTTCGGCGTCCCGTTGAGGGCAAGGCGCTCGGCGTTGGAGGCCAGCGTGGTCAGGTCGGTGTCGGCCATGCCCGGGAGTCTGTCGATCAGGTCGATCATGCTGCAATCCTGCTTCGGTTGCGGGGGAGGGGATGAGGACCGGAGCCTGTGCCGCGGACCTTCCTGCCTGGATGCCGGGGCAGGGCCGGTGCTGTCCCAGCCGGCCGACCAGCACCGTGCCAGTCCGCTGTCGGGCGGGTGCGGGTTCGACGAACTGGCGGTGCCGGTTCCGGCCGCCACTCGCCCAGCCAGATGGGCGACGCGCATCCAGGGATCGGCGGAACCCGCGGGCGACGTCGGAACGGCTTTCTTCTGGGGCATGCCCACTCCGGTCCCGGACCCGGGAGAAAAGTGCAGGGGGCGAAAAGCAAAAGGGCGGCCCGAGGCCGCCCTTCTGGATCGCATCAGGATCGTACCGTTCCGCTGCGCTCAGAGCGCACGCAGGTTCTCGGCCGAAACCTTGCCGCGGCGCGGATCGCGAACGGATTCGAACGACAGCTTCTGGCCTTCGTTCAGGTTGCCCATCCCCGCACGCTCGACGGCGGAGATGTGGACGAAAACGTCATCGGAGCCGTCTTCCGGCTGGATGAATCCAAAACCCTTGGTCGAATTGAACCACTTAACAGTACCGTTGGCCATGGGGCAGTGTCCTTTCCCGTGTTGCCGAGCTCAACATGAGCCAAGCATCAAACTCACCGAAGGCAGGAAGTTCAGCCTTCTGAAAGCTGAAAAACACATAACCCAGAGCAACTTCGACCAACCAAACCTGGGCGTTTGTCCGGAGGAATGCAAGGGAAAATCCAGGAATACCCGGCGTTTTTATTTTCCCGGACAGTATGATGGACCTGGGAATTTCTGATTCCCGATCGTTCTTTTCTGGCTATAGCTGTTCTGCTCCAACGGGTTAGGGCCGGTCCTGTATCCGGACCGGGAGGGATGCGGGCATCGCCGCCGAAAAGGTGGAGCCGGAGACCATCATGATGGGGCGAAGGCATCGGCCGATTGGTGGGAGCGGGGCAGGCGTTCCGGGCCGATACCGCCGATGGGGTGCGTTGACTTTGGCCGCCGCTCTGGCGCAGCTTGCGGGCCTGACCT
>JBKHVJ010000405.1:0-8586 GCA_046570145.1 Alphaproteobacteria bacterium | reverse complement strand
GGTCGCGGGCGACGGCCAACTGGGCACGCATCGCCTCGGCATCCTGAGGGTCGCGGCGGTCGATGAAACGGGTCAGATGGTCCTGCATCAGCAGCACGGCGATGGCCGCATCGCTGGCCAGGGCGGTGGAATCGACGCCGCCGGCGCTCTTGAGATGGTCCAGCTTCTGGCGTGTCTGGGCCACCATCGGCTCCAGCGTGCCGGCGATCTGGCCGTTGCGGTCGCTGCGCAGGGCAATGACCTTCTGCACTGCGGCCCAATAATCGTCGAGCGCTGACTTGGCCTTGTCCACTCCCTGCCGGTCCGCGATCTCCACCGCGCCCTTGGACAGGGTGTCGAGCCGCTCGCGCAACGTGTCGTGCCGCCAGGAAGCGTCGAGCAGACTCTGGTCGTCGCCGTAGGTCAGATGGTCGCGCACGGCGACTTCAAGGTCGCGCAGGCTGACGTCCGCGTCCGCAGCAGCCTGGGACAGGTCGGCACGGCCGGAGAAGGCGCCGATGTCGCGCGACACCGCGTAGAACCAGCCAAGCCCGACCAGAGCCAGCAGGACCACCAGCCCGAGCGCGATGCCGAAGCCCGCGCTGACCCGGGCCGACACGGTCAGGTCGCGGAATCGGGTCCGGCGGCCGCTCCGGGACAGAATGCCGTTCCGCTTCACACCGACTCCCGCTTGCGCTGTGCCTGACGAATTGCATGGGCGGCCACAACCGTTGGCCGGCTCCCGCGCGGCGCGGATTGTAGCTTGGCGATCCCCTCAGGCAAACAGACAAGTGTGCGACGGAGTACCGCCAAAGGTCAGGAGGCATCCCCGGAGGTGAAGGCATAGGCGTGCATGCCCAGGCTGCCATGCTCGAACCCGGCATGCAGCCGCTCGGTCCTCGGCTGCGGCCCGGCGGCGCCGAACGCCACCGGCAGCGGCAGGAAATGCTCGTCACTGGGATGAGCACGGCGGGCGTCCGGGCTGGCGGTCAGCCAGTCGCCGAGGGTTTGGCTGTCGCCGGCCTCCAGCGTCCGGTCCAGCCAGCCGGCGAAGCCGGTCGCCCAGGCGGCTGCGCCGGTCCCGCCGAAACGGAATTCCCGCAGGTTATGGACTGCGCCACCGCTGGCGAGGATCAGCACGCCGTCCCGCCGCAGCGTTTCCAACTGCCGCCCCAGCGCGATGTGGTCGGCGGCGCTGCGGTGGGGCATCACCGACAGCTGCGCCACCGGGATGTCGGCGTCCGGATACATCAGCATCAGCGGCACCCAGGCGCCATGGTCCAGCCCCTGCGCCGGATCGACCGCGGCGCCGGTCATCTCCGCGACCCGTTCCGCCAGGGCCGGCGCGCCGGGGGCGGGATAGCGCATGCGGTAGAGCGCGTCGGGAAAGCCGTAGAAGTCATGGATGGTCTCCGGCGCCGTGGCACCGCTGACCGCCGGACCACGGGTCGTCCAGTGGGCGGAAACCGCCAGAATGGCGCTCGGCCGGCCGAGCCTGTGGCCGAGTCCGGCCAGGAAGTCGCGGCCGGCGCTGGTCTCCAGGATCAGCGTGGGGGCGCCGTGGGAAACGAAGACCGAGGGGAGCGGGGCGGCAGTAGGCTGGGCATTGGACGACATGGACGAACGGAACTCCGGCCAGGCGGTGGGGGAGGGCGGGGACGGCTCCATTCGAACAAAGAAAAACCCCGGCGCCTAGGCCGGGGTTTCTCGAAAGTCCGTTGTTCATGCCGCAACAATGATCGGGAAACCCGTGCCGCTGCGGAACCCGGTAACCTCAATCGGTGGGGACCGATCAGTGCAGGTGCTTCGGCAGCTCGCCGATCGACTGCTCGATCAGCTTGTCGGCCTGCATCGGCGGCAGGCCACCGGACAGGACGCGCTTGCTGGCGCCGATGGCGACGTCGACGGTCAGGTTGCGGACCTCGGCCAGCGCCGCAGCTTCCGCCTGGGCGATGCGGTCCATGGCCTGGGCCTCGCGGCGCTTCAGCGACGCTTCCAGGTCGACTCCGGCCTGGGCCCGCAGGCGGGCGGCCTCCTCGCGGGCGTGGGCCAGGAAAGCCTCCGCATCCTTCTGGGCGTCGGCCAGACGGCGCTGGTAGCCGTTCAGCAGGGCCTGGGCGTCCTTGTGGAGACGCTCGGCCTCGTCCAGTTCGGAACGGATGCGCTCGGCGCGGCCGTCCAGCATGGTGCCGATGGCAGCCGACGCCTTCTTCCAGACTAGGGCCACGAAGATGACAAAGGCGACGAAGACCCAAAATTCAGGTGAGTTCATCCCCGGCGCTCCTCAAGCACGGCCGCGACAGCGGCATCCGCCTGGGCCTGATCGACCTCGACACCGGCCAGACGGTCGGCGATGTCGCGGACGATCCCGGTCGATTCGGCGCGGATGTTGGCCAGAGCCTGATCCTTCGCCGCGGCGATGGACGCCTCGGCGCTGCGCAGACGCTCGGTGATGTCGGCGTTCAGCTGGGCCTGGCGGGCCTGGTTGTTCGCCTCGATATCGGCGCTGGCCTGGGCGATGACGCCCTGGGCCTCGCTGCGGGCGCCGGCGAGGGACTTCTCGACCTGGGCCAGGATGGCCTCGGCCTCTTCCTTCAGCTGGGCAGCCTTGGCGAGATCACGCGAGATGCGCTCCTGCCGCGCTTCCAGAACCTCGGCCACGCGCGGAAGCGCCTTCTTGGACATGAGGTAGTAGAGAACGCCGAAGGTCAGAGCCAGCCAGAAGATCTGGGTCGGGAAATTGGCGGGATTGAGCTGCGGCAGGCCGCCGGAAGCGTGCTCGCCGCCGTGCGCCGCGTCCGGAGCGTGCTCCGCCGCGGCCGCCAGGACGGTGCCGGCCATCGTGGTGAGGGTGACGAGCGAGGCGCCCGCCACTCCCGACCAGCGGGCCAGCCGGCCTTTGGCCAACAGGTTCGGCATGATCGGTCCCCCTAGGCAAAGGAGCGGCGCCGAAACTTCGCTTAAGAAGCCCGGCGCCGCGTCAGAGCTGTTTTTTTGAAAAGCCGCTCTGGCCTTAGGCGAACAGGATCAGGAAGGCGATCAGCAGCGCGAACAGCGCGACGGCTTCCGTCAGCGCGAAGCCCAGAATGCCGATCGGGAAGACCTTCGGCTGGACGGCCGGGTTACGGGCGATCGAGCCGATCAGGGTCGAGAAGATGTTGCCGATACCCAGGCCGACACCGGCGAGGGCGATGACAGCCAGACCGGCACCGATGAACTTGGCGGCTTGAGGATCCATTGTACTCTCTTCCTCTAGGTAAGGGTGAACTTGTTGGAACTTGAGGTGGACAGGAGGTCCGGCCTTTCGCCGGGAGCCGCTCAGTGCAGCTCCAGAGCGTCGCGGATGTACAGGCAGGTCAGGATCGAGAAGACGTAGGCTTGCAGGAAAGCCACCAGGAACTCGAAGCCGGTCAGGGCGACGTTGATCGCCAGCGGGATGAGTCCGGTGACGAAGCCCAGCGCGCCGAGACCGCTGATCATCATGACCGTGAAGCCGGCAAAGACCTTCAGCATCGTGTGACCGGCCATCATGTTGGCGAACAGTCGGATCGAGAGGCTGACGGGGCGCATCACGTAGGAGATCACCTCGATCGGGATGAGGATCGGGGCGAGCGCGATCGGAGCGCCATGCGGCATGAAGAAGGAGAAGAAGTGCAGGCCATGCTTCAGCAGGGCCAGAACCGTCACGAACACGAACACCGTGGCCGCCAGGGCGAAGGTCACGATGATGTGGCTGGTGAAGGTGAAGGTGTAGGGGATCATGCCGATCATGTTGGCGAACAGCACGAACATGAAGATCGAGAACACGAACAGGAAGTAGGGCTTGGCGTCGTGGCCGGCGTTGTCGCGCACCAGGTTCGCGACGAACTCGTAGAACATCTCGGCCAGCGACTGCAGGCGGCCGGGAACCATCGACTTGTTCGCCATGCCCATGACCAGCAGGGCGTAGATCGCCGCCACGGCCACGACCATGAAGAAGGCCGAGTTCGTGAAGGACACGTCGTAGCCGCCGAGCACGATCTGGAACAACGGGTTGATTTGGAACTGGTGCAGCGGATCCAAGGTCGTCCTCGCTCAGTGTGCGTCGCCGTCTTGGCGCTCGTTGTCGTCCCCAGTGGGCCGGCGGTAGCCGGCGGCGATGCCGAAGCCGGTGACGGCCCGGTAGACGTTCAGGACTCCCGCCGCGGCCCCCAGGAAGAACATGACGATCAGTCCCCAGGGCGCGGTGCCGAGCCAGCGATCGAGCAGAAGCCCGCCGCCGACGCCGACGATCATGGCTGCGACAAGCTCCGTCCCGATGCGCCAGGCGGTGGCGAGGGCGCCCTGGGGCGGACGGTGGTATTTGCTACCGGGTCCGCCTGACCAGCCGCGTTGTCCCTCACGCGCCTTCCGCAACCGGGCTTCGAGGTCGTCCAAAGGATCGGGGGGCGTTTTGTTGTCCATTCCGCCTTCCAATCACCCTTGGCACTCGTTGGCTCGCAGCCATGCGAAAGCGGCGAGACCATACGGGTGGGGCGTTACCCTGTCAAGTCGCAAAACCTGCGGTGTAAACCATTGAAAAGATTGAGAAAGACAGGAAATGTCGCGGAATTTGCCGCGGTGCGGCGCGTTGTCCCGCTCCAGCATGCGAAAAAACCCGGTGGTATGACCGCTTTTCCGGGGGTTTCGGGGGCTTTTCACCCCCTCTGCGCAGCTTACCCGGCGATCCGGCCGGACAGGTCCTGCACGATCTTGTCGGCCGCGGTGCCGCCGGGATACACGCCGACGAACTTTCCGTCCGGCCCCATCAGGTAGATGAAGCTGGAATGGTCCATCAGGTAATCCTCGGGCTTTGCATCCTTCTGCGGCGCTTTGGCGTAATAGACGCGGTAGGCGCGGGCGGCCTCGCGCACCTGCTCCGCCGTGCCGGTCAGCCCGACCAGCCGGGGGTGGAACAGCGCCACATAGTCGCTCATGTGCGCCACAGTGTCGCGGTCCGGATCGACCGTGATGAATACGGGCTGCACCTGCGCCGCCTTCGGACCCAGCTGGTCCAGCGCCTGGGTCATCACCCCAAGTTCGGTCGGGCAGACATCCGGGCAATAGGTGTAGCCGAAATAGATCAGCATGTATTTGCCGCGGAAATCGGCGTCGGTGACCGCGCGGCCGCGGTTGTCGGTCAGCGTGAAGGGGCCGCCGATCGGCACGGCGGTCTTCGTCCCGCTTTCCACGGTGGTTGCGGCGTTGCGCACCTGCCACCAGGCGATGCCGGCGGACACGGCGATGGCGAGGACGGACGCGGCGGCGATGCGGATGAGTCGTGCCTTCATGGTGCGTCAGGAATGGGGCCGCCGGCCGCCCAGGTCAAGAGGCAGGGTGACGCCAGTCCATAGGCCATATGCCCCTCACGCGGCCCGTCTGGCCGCAGTCGGCGCTGTCACGCCGCCGGCCGTTCTGCGGGTTGCGGCCAGATGCTCGCCGATGCGCTTGTCGGCGCGCTGGATATGTTCGAACAGCCATTCGCGGGTCAGGGCCAGCAGTTCGTCGGCCACGGATTCGCCGGCATCCAGGCGGCGGCGCAGATTGCCGGCCCGGGTACGCAGAGCCTCGTGCAGGGCCTTGTGGGCCTCGGCGTCGGGATAGCCGCACTGGTTCATCAGCCGTTCCTCCTGCTCGAAATGCAGGACGGTGTAGGCCATCAGCCTCCCGATCGCCTCGCCCAGGGGGCGCCGGTCGCCCCCGGGGGAGTCCTTTGCCCGCCGCGCCAGAGTGGCGGCCTCGTTCATCAGCGCGATCAGGATCATGTGGTCGGTGTCGATTCCGTCCTCGCCGACCGCCAGGCTGTCCGTCCAGGGCATGAAGGTCTCCGACCCGTCCGGCGGAGCGTCATGCAGCGCGGCGAGGGGAGCCGAGTTGATCGCCTCGACATTGACCAGGAAGGCGTCGACCATCCCGCGCAGCCCCTCCGCCTGCCGCGACAGCCCGCCGGCGGCGTCCAGCAGCGCGCCGGCCGACCGTTCGGTCTCCAGCGCCGCGTCGGACACGGCGTCGATGCTGGTGGAAACCTGCCGGGTGCCCTCCGCCGCCTCTCCGGCGCTGCGGGCGATCTCGCCGGTCGCTGCGCCCTGCTGCTGCACGGCGGCGGCGATTGTGGTGCCGATCTCGTCGCTGCGGGCGACGATGGTGCCGATGTCGCGGATGGCGGCGACGGCGGTCCGTGTGGCTTCCTGCACCTCGGCGATGTGGCGGGCGATCTCCTCCGTGGCCTTGGCGGTCAGGTTGGCCAGCGTCTTCACCTCGCCCGCCACCACGGCGAACCCCTTGCCCATCTCGCCGGCGCGTGCTGCCTCGATGGTGGCGTTCAGCGCCAGCAGATTGGTCTGGCCGGCGATCCCGGCGATCAGGTCGGCCACCTCGCCGATCTTCTGGGCGGCGTGGCCCAGCCCGACGATCCGCTCACCCGCCTTCTGCGAGGCTTCCACCGCCTGGGTCGAGATGGCCGAGGATGTCACCACCTGTTGCCCGATCGCGGCGATGGAACCGGTCAGCTGCTCCGCCGCCGAGGCGACGGTCTGAACGCTGCTCGACGCCTGCTGCGAGGCGCCGGCGACGGAGGTCGCCTCGCGCCGGTTGCGGTCCGCGGTGGCCGACAGGGCGCGGGCGGTGGTTTCCAGCGTGCCGACGGCGGCGCCGACGGTGCGGATGGTTTCCGCGATGGTGGCGTCGAAGCGGTCGGTCAGCCGCTTCAGCGCCTGGGCGCGCTGCCCGCCCACGCGATGTTCGATCTTCTGCCGCTCCCAATGGCCGGCGAGGTCGATCTGCTGGACGCGGAAGACCTCCACGGTGCGGGCCATGGCGCCGATCTCGTCGCCGCGGCCGAGGCCGGGCACGGCGACCGCGCTGTTGCCGCCGGCCAGATCCTGCATCACCCGGCCCAGGCCGCCGAGCGGACGGACAATGGCCCGGCTGACCAGCAGCGCCAGCAGACCGGCGGCCAGCGCGATCAGCAGCCCGGTGCCGGCCAGCCTCCATGCGGCACGGCGAAAGGCGTCGTCGACGTCGTCGATGTAGATGCCCGATCCGACCAGCCAGCCCCAAGGGGCGAATCCCTTGACGTAGGACAGCTTTGCCACCGGCTCCGCCGATCCGGGCTTCGGCCAGAGGTAATCGACGAATCCGGCGCCTTCCGCCTTCACCACGCGCACGAAGTCCTGGAACAGCAGCTTGCCGTTGGGGTCGGCGTTGCGCGACACGTCGGTGCCGTCCAGTTCCGGCTTGATCGGGTGCATGACCATGCGCGGGTTGAGGTCGGTGACGAAGAAATATTCATCTCCGTCATGGCGCAGAGCCTTCAGCGCGGCCTTTGCGCCGGCCTGTGCCTCGGCGCGGGAGAGGGCGCCGGCACGTTCGCGCGCCTCGAAATGGGTGATCAGGCTATGGGCGATCTCAACCACGTTGCGGGTCTTGTCGCGGCGGTCGGCCATCATCTCGGCACGCAGCCCCACCAGGCTGACCGCGGCGATCAGGACGAGCCCGACGCCGGCCGCCGCCAGGATCACTGCGATCTTGCCCCGGATGCTGATGCGTTCGAACACGGCAACGGTCACGGCTGCGGCCCCCTTCGGCGATGTCCTTAAAATTTTGGGGACATTTGCCGGAGCGATGATCGTCGTCAAGTCGAATTGTTTGTATATTCCACGCTTTGTTCAACAGAATGTCATAAATGCAACCATAGCAGGGTGTGGGGGGCGAGGCCGGGGGCGGCAAGGGCCGGGAGGCGCCGTATCGGCACCTCCCGCACAACGTTGCGGCGAATGACCGCGGTCAGAGCACCGTCAGCATGCTGGCCACCAGAGGATGGCGGACGATGTCCTTCTCGGTCAGGCGGGCGACGGCGATGCCCTCCACCGCTTCCAGCCGGCGGGCGATGTCGGCCAGCCCGGACAGGTTGTCCAGCAGGTCCGTCTGGTCGGGGTCGCCGGTCAGCACCATGGTGGAGTGCCACCCCAGCCGGGTCAGCAGCATCTTGATCTGGGCGTAGGTGCAGTTCTGCGCCTCGTCGATCACCACGAAGGCGTTGTTCAGGGTGCGGCCGCGCATGAAACCCACCGGGGCGATCTCGATGGTGCCGTCGGCCATCATCATCCGCAGCCGCTTCGACCCCAACCGGTCGGTCAGAGCGTCGTAGAGCGGGCGCAGGAAGGGCGCCATCTTCTCGTGCATGTCGCCGGGCAGGTAGCCGATGCTCTCGCCGGCTTCGATCGCCGGGCGGGACAGGACGATGCGGTCGACGCTGCCCGATTCCAGCGCCTCCACCGCCGAGGAGATGGCGATGTAGGTCTTGCCGGTGCCGGCCGGCCCGAGCGCAACCACCAGATTGTGCGTCTTGATGGCGTCCATCAGAAGCTTCTGGTTGGGGTTCTGCGGCTTGACCTTGCGGAGATAGCTCTGGTCTCGGCGGTCGTCGCTCCCACCGAGCGGATCCCAGCCGGTGCTGGCGGGGCTGCTCATTCCGGGGAAAAGCGGGTGGACGGTGGAGTCGTCCGCCGCGGCGATGCCTTTGCTGGAACGCTTGGCCATGTCGCATCTCCTCGATAGGTGGGGGTGACGCCGGAGCCGGTCACGACG
>JBKHVJ010000404.1:0-29039 GCA_046570145.1 Alphaproteobacteria bacterium | reverse complement strand
GGCCGCGGTCTGTCCGCGCAGCGGCTGGAGGCGCTGAGGGCGGAACTGGCGCGTCCGACCGGGGAGGGCTCCGGCACGCTTGGGCTGGACCTGACGCTGGTCCGCGGTCTGGCGCACAAGCTCGGTTTCGGGCTGGAGGTGTGTTCGGCGGAAGGGCGGGGCACCGTCTTCGCTGTGATCGTCCCGCGCTCCGTCGAGGCGGCGGAAAGCGCCGGCAGAGAGGAGCCGCCTGCCACGGTTGCGCCGGACGGCGATGGGGCCGACATAAGCCGGACCCGCATCCTGGTGATCGAGGATGACCCGATGGTGCTGGCCGCACTGGACGCGCTGCTGAGCCAATGGGGTTGCAGCGTGGTGGGGGCGGACTCCTATGACGCCGCCGTCGAACGGATCGGCCCTAGGCCTGACCGATTCGACCTCATCATCTCCGACCTCCGGCTCAAGGGCGCGGCGAATGGCATCGTCGCCATCCGGCAGATCGCCAAGCTGTTCGACCGTCCGGTGCCCGGCATGATCCTGACCGGCGATACCGATCCGAAGCGGCTGCGCGAGGCGCGTCTGTCCGGCTATCCGCTGCTCCACAAGCCGGTGGCGCCGCTCGCCTTGCGCGCGGCCGTCATCCGTCTGCTCGGTCATGACCCGCTCTGATAATATTGACTCTAAATTGGAAGCTGATTCGCCAAGGTGGCCCAAGGGTAGCGGAGGGAAAGTCTCAGTCTTTGCTGCAGTGCGATGATTTTTCTGAAACAGAGATCGGGAGAATGCGGCAAAATGCGACAGAGATCTCACGACGATCGCTCATTTCGACGCTTTCCGGTCCTCCGATGGTTAGACCAACCTCCCCCTTTCGTTTGATATGAATCTTTCACATACCCATTTATGTCTTTCCCTCGCTATGATTGGGTATTGGCGGGACGGAGGGCTGTCGGATGAACCGGCGATATCGGGGGGACGGACGGGCGGGCACGGCAGTTCCAGCCATCGTCTTTGCCGGCCTGTTCCTGTCCCTTAGCGCTTTCCTTCTGATCCGTGCCGCGACCAGCGATGCCGGACATGCCCTGGCCGACCGGCAGGCCATCCAACTCCACGATGAAATCAAGAGCAGCTTCGACCATCAGAGCGTCCTTCTGCGTGCGCTGAGTGGCCCCCTGGCCGGGCCGGAGCCGGTGACGGAGGCGAGTTTTTCCTCGGCGGTCGAACCCTTGCTTCCGCTTTATCCCAATCTCGGCGCCGTCGTCTGGGCACGGCGGATGGCTGAACGCGACCTGCCGTTGCTGGAGCGGGCGATGCAGTCGGCCGGCCATACCTCCTTCACCGTCCGCTATGCCGCCGAGGGTGCGGACCTGGAACCCAGCGCCGACCGGTTCGTGAATGTGCTCGCCGAACCGAAATCGGCGACAGGCCTGATCGGTCTGGATATGGCCAGCCTGCCCGGTCAGCGCGATGTGCTGGTCCGATCCTGCGCCGCCAATCGCGTTGTCGCGGCCGAAGGCGAGCCGCTGCGGGCGGAGTTCGGCCCGAATTCCGCGCTGATCTACCTGCCGGTCTATTCGCGCGACGTCGATGCCGGGGAGGAGCGGTTCGCCACCCGTACGGTCTGCGATGTCCTGACCGGCTTCCTGTGGACCAGCTTCGACGTCGACCAGCTGCTGCGCGATGCGGTTCTGCGGGTGGGGCTGACGGTCGGCGACGCCTATCTGCTGGACCCCAAGGCCGGAGCGCCGCGGCTGCTTGCCGCCGAAGGGGCGCTCAGCCGTCCCGGCGAACTTCCGCATCCTCCGATCCGGCCGTTGACGCTGGAGCAGCTGATCGGGGAGGCGGCAACGCGGGCCATCGTCCGCGACATCGCCTATGGCGGGCGGGTGTGGCGGCTGTACGTGGTGCCGGGACCCGTGCGGCTGTTCAGCGCCGACGACCGGCTGGCCTGGACCATGCTGATCGGCGGGTTCCTTCTGACCGCCGCCGCCGCCGCCTATGTGCTGCGCGAGGCGCGGACGAAGCGCCTGCTGCGCACCGAGGCGCGTGCCCGCGCCGCCATGGCCCGCGCGCTGCGCGAAAGCGAGGAACGGTTCCGGCTGGCCCTGCGTCACTCCAAGGTGACGCTGTTCACCCAGGACTGCGACCTGCGGCATCTGTGGATTTATTGTCCGCAGCCGAATTTCCGGCCGGAACGCATGATCGGTCGCACCGACGCAGAACTGTTCCCGCAGGATGCCGACCGGCTTATTCCGGTGAAGCGGTCGGTGATCGAACGCGGGATCGGTGCGCGTTGCGAGGTGGAGATGACCTATAACGGCATCCGCCGCGCGCTGGACCTGTCGGTGGAACCGATGCACGACGAAACCGGGGCGGTCTGCGGCATCATCTGTGCCGCGGTCGACATGACGGAATCGGTCGAAATCCGCGAGGCTCTTGCCCGCGCCCATGCCGAGGCGGAGCGCGCCAACCAAGCCAAGAGCCGTTTCCTGGCCGCCGCCAGCCACGACCTGCGCCAGCCCTTCCAGGCGATGAGCCTGTTCCACCATATCCTGTTGAGCAAGCTGGACGATCCCCAGCAGGTGGAGGTGGCGAACAAGCTGGGTGAGGCTCTGAGCGCCGGCAACACGCTGCTGTCCACCCTGCTCGACACCTCTGCGCTGGAGGTCGGCAACGTGAAGCCGCGGGTCGTCGATTTCAGCGTGCAGGACATCCTGGGCCGGCTGTCCATCGAGATCGGCGATCAGGCGGTCGATCGCGGGCTGGAACTGCGGATGGTGCCCTGTTCCGCCCGCATCCGCAGCGACCCGATCCTGCTGGAGCGCATGGTCCGCAACCTGCTGGTCAATGCCCTGCGCTATACCACGGAGGGGCGGATCCTGCTGGGCTGCCGCCGCCGTTGCGATGGCGAGGGCGGCGACCGGCTGTCCATCGAGGTGTGGGACACCGGTCCCGGCATCGCCGAAGCCGAGATGACGGCGATCTTCGAGGATTTCTACCGCTGCGGCACCGACCAGCGCGACAGCGGGCGTGGCCTCGGGCTTGGGCTGTCGATCGTCCGCCGCATGGCCCAGATGCTGGATCATCCCGTCACCGTGCGGTCGCGGGTGGGGCACGGCACCGTCTTCGCCGTCAGCGTCCCGCGCCTCGTGCAGCATTGCCCCTGTGCGGCCGCTGCGGATTGAGCGGGCGGCCAGGAACCCGCGGTTCGGTCCTTGCCGCCACATCGGCCATGCCGCAGCGCGCATTGGTGGCGGTTTCTCCCACCGGTCCGCATTTCTCGTCCGCAGACGCGCAAGTTTCGGTTATGCTGCGGCTGCTCACTGCTCCGAAACCAATCCAGTAACCAAGCTGCAACAATAGCTTGGCGACTTTATTGATGTAGGTCATTGGGCTCCCTGCCCATGGGGGCTATTTCTTTCGCACAAGCACACTCCTTGGAAATTCCTTGGAGGGTGAAGGTTCCGCTTCGGCGGGACCCAACAAGACGGGTTCCGGCCCGCGCCGATCGGCTTGCCCCAGCGGGCGCTGCGGCACGGGAACCGGGATCGGGAGGATACGGCCTGCCGCGGTGACGGGTGCCCCATTCCAGGGGCATCCGTCCCGGTCTCCGGCAACGGGTCTGCCTGCGGACGGGCTTCCGTCCGCAGGCGGTCCGTCGGTCGGGCGCCGCGATCCTTTTGAGGAGCTTTTAGATGGACACCGTCACCGCCGCCCTTTCCGCCGTTCCGGCGGGCCGCAGCGGCATCGTTCCGACAGGCAAGAACGGCAGCCCCATGATCGAAAACGTCACGTTCGAGGAAATCCGCATCGGCCAGCAGGCCAGCCTGTCGCGTCGGCTGACCATGTCCGACATCGAGCTGTTCGCAACGGTGTCCGGCGACCTCAACCCGTCCCATGTGGACGAGAACTACACCGCCGACCACAAGGTGGTCGGGCACGGCATGTGGTCCGGTTCGCTGATCTCCGCGGTTCTCGGCACGCTGCTGCCCGGCCCCGGCACCGTCTATGTCGGTCAGGATCTGCGCTTCGAACGCCCGGTCCTGCTGGGCGACATCGTCACCGTGACGGTCACCGCCCGGTCCAAGGATGCGGAGCGCAAGACGGTCGTCTTCGACTGCCTCGCCGCCAACCAGGACGGCAAGACGGTCGCGACCGGTGTCGCCGAGGTGATCGCCCCGACCGTGAAGTTCTGCCGCGCCGCCGCGGAACTGCCGCAGGTGCAGGTGATCCGCCACGACGGCCACGAGCTGATGCTGAAGAAGTGCGAGTCGCTGCCGCCGGTGCCGACCGCCGTCGTCCATCCCTGTGACGAAAGCTCGCTGCGCGGCGCCGTCGAGGCGGCCGAGGCCAACCTGATCGACCCGGTTCTGGTCGGTCCGGAGTCCAAGATCCGCTCCGTCGCCGATGCTTGCGGCCTCGACATCTCCCGTTACCGCATCGTCGACGTTGCCCACAGCCATGCCTCCGCCGAGACCGGCGTGCGGCTGGCCCGCACCGGCGAGTGCGAGGCGGTGATGAAGGGCAGCCTGCACACCGACGAGCTGATGGGCGAGGTGGTCCGGAAGGAAACCGGCCTGCGCACCGGCCGCCGCCTGAGCCACGTTTTCGTGATGAACGTCCCGACCTACCCGCGTCCGCTGCTGATCACCGATGCGGCGATCAACATCTACCCGACGCTGGAGGACAAGGTCAGCATCGTGCAGAACGCCATCGACCTCGCCAAGGTTCTGGGCACCGAGGTTCCGCGCGTCGCCATCCTGTCGGCGGTCGAGACCATCAACACCAAGATCGCCTCGACGCTGGAAGCCGCCGCCCTGTGCAAGATGGCCGACCGCGGCCAGATCACCGGCGGCATCCTGGACGGCCCGCTGGCCTTCGACAACGCCATCAGCCGCGAGGCCGCCATCACCAAGGGCATCAAGTCCGAGGTGGCCGGTCAGGCCGACATCCTGCTGGTCCCCGACCTGGAAGCGGGCAACATGCTGGCCAAGCAGCTGTCCTTCCTGGCCCATGCCGACGCCGCCGGCATCGTTCTGGGCGCCCGCGTGCCGATCATCCTGACCAGCCGCGCCGACAATGTCCGCACCCGTCTGGCGTCCTGCGCCGTGGCCGTCCTGTCGGCCGCCGCCCGCCGCCGCGGTGCCGCCGCCGCGGCCGAGTGAGGAGGGCAGGGCACATGTCCAATGCGATCCTCGTCATCAATGCCGGTTCCTCCAGCCTGAAATTCTCGGTGTTCCGGGATCATGGTGGCGGGGATCCGGTGGTCGCCATCAACGGCCAGATCTCGGGCATCGGCACCCAGCCGGTGTTCGAGGCCAAGGACGCCCAGCGCCGCCCTCTGGCGGAGAAGAGCTGGGGCGCCGGTGAGGCCGGCGACCGCACGGCGCTGCTGTCCTACCTGCTCGACTGGATCGAGGAGCGGCTGGACGGGGCGACGCTGATCGCCGCCGGCCACCGGGTGGTGCATGGCGGCGTCCGCCACGCCGCCCCGGTGCTGCTGACGCCCGCCCTGCTGGACGAGTTGGACGGTCTGGTGCCGCTCGCCCCGCTGCACCAGCCGCACAACCTCGCCGCCATCCGCGCGCTGGCGGAGGCGCATCCGGAGCTGCCGCAGGTCGCCTGCTTCGACACCGCCTTCCACCGCAACCAGCCCTGGCAGGCGCAGACCTTCGCCATTCCGCGGGAACTGACGGAGGAGGGCGTCCGCCGCTACGGCTTCCACGGCCTGTCCTACGAGTACATCGCCCGCCGTCTGCCGGAAATCGCGCCGGAGCTTGGCGATTCGCGGGTGGTCGTCGCCCATCTCGGCAGCGGCGCCAGCATGTGTGCCATCCATGGCGGACGCAGCGTCGACAGCACCATGGGCTTCACCGCGCTCGACGGCCTGCCGATGGGCACCCGCTGCGGCACCATCGACCCCGGCGTGCTGATCTATCTGATGCGCAAGGGCATGGACGCCGGCGCCATCGAGAAGATGCTGTACAACAAGTCCGGCCTGCTCGGCGTGTCGGGCATCTCCAACGATATGCGTGCGCTCTTGGACAGCAGCGACCCGCATGCGCAGGAGGCGGTGGAACTGTTCTGCTTCCGCATCGCCAAGGAGACCGGCGCGCTGGCCGCGTCGATGGGTGGGGTGGACGCCGTGGTGTTTACCGCCGGCATCGGCGAACGCTCCGCCCCGGTGCGGGTACGGGTCGGCGACAAGCTGGCCTGGATGGGCGTGGAGATCGACGCGGCGGCCAACGAGGCGAATGCGGCCAAGATTTCCACTCCGGGAAGCCGCCTGCCGGTCTACGTCATCCCGACCGACGAGGAACGGATGATCGCGCTGCACACCCGCAAGGTGCTGACGGGGCGGTGAGTGTTTGGGGGGCGTCGACTGACGATGCCCCCACCCTAGCCCTCCCCCGCTGGGTGGGGGAGGATAGGTGAGGGTCTAACTTAGCCATACACACATCCCCCTGGAACCCACCCCCCGTTCGGTGCTAGCACCCCCAGACACCCAGCACCGTCCAGGGAAGCCGTGGTCCGCCCCTATCTGCCGCTGAACGCCTTGCGTGCCTTCGAAGCGTCGGCGCGGCATCTCAGCTTCACCCGCGCCGCCATCGAGCTGTGCGTGACCCAGGCCGCGGTCAGCCATCAGGTCAAGCTGCTGGAGGAGCGGCTGGGCGCCAACCTGTTCCACCGCCTGCCGCGCGGCCTTGCCCTGACCGACGAGGGGAGGGCCCTGCTGCCGACGCTGGAGGAAGCGTTCGACCGTATCGGCGGGCTGCTCGACCAGTTCGAAGGCGGTCGGTTCCGGGAAGTGCTGACGGTCGGCGCCGTCGGCACCTTCGCCGTCGGCTGGCTGCTGCCGCGGCTGACGCGCTTCCGCGAGGCGCATCCCTTCGTCGATTTGCGCCTGTCCACCAACAACAACCGTGTCGATATCGCGGCGGAGGGGTTGGACTACGCCATCCGCTTCGGCGATGGCGCTTGGCACGGCACCGACGCGGTCCGCCTGTTCGACGCGCCGCTGTCGGTTCTGTGCGCGCCGGAGATCGCCAGCCGCCTGCGCGACCCCGCCGATGTCGGGCGCGAGACCCTGCTGCGCTCCTACCGGGCCGACGAATGGCCGGGCTGGTTCGCCGCCGCCGGGGTGGAGCCGTCGGCCATGCCGCCAGTCAAAGGGCCGGTGTTCGACTCCTCCTCCCTGATGGTGGAGGCGGCGATCCAGGGAACCGGGGTGGCGCTGGCTCCGGTGGCGATGTTCCGCCGGCCGCTGGCCGTGGGGCTGATCGAGCAGCCTTTCGCCGTCACCGTGTGCAAGGGCGCCTACTGGCTAACGGCTCTGAAGTCGCGGGCGGAGACGCCGACCATGCGCGCATTCCGCGACTGGCTGTTCGCCATGGTCGCGGAAGATGGGGCGGACCGAGTTGTCAGGACAGCGTGACCCGGCGCGGCGCCTGCTGCCGCTCCTCCCGCCGCTGCCAGAAACGCAGGCGCATCCGCGGCGCCACGAACCAGGCGATGGGAGCCGCCAGCACGATGCTGAGGATCACCACGGTCGGCATCAGCGTCATCGCCTGCTCGGAAAGGCCGGGGACCGCCAGGACAAGGACGGTGCCGATGCCGAAGACCACACCCTGGATCATGCCGTAGATCAGGATGGCGAGGCGTAAACGGGTGGACATGGTGCTGCTCCGCTGAAGTGGATTGGTGCAAAGACCGCTTCCCACTTCAACCAAGACTCAGCCGCATTGTTCCGAACGCCATCGGGAGAGGACAGATCCGCCCGATAGCGTTCGTATACATACGATTACTTGGCGTAAGCCGGGCCGTTGCTTACCGGTGCGCCCGCCACCACGCCATCAGTCCGGTGGTGGAGCTGTCATGCGCACCCTCGGCCGGACCGGTCTCCATCTCCGGCAGGATGGTGTTGGCCAGCTGCTTGCCCAGTTCCACGCCCCATTGGTCGAAGCTGTTGATGTCCCAGACGATGCCCTGGACGAAGACCTTGTGCTCGTACAGCGCGATCAGGGCGCCCAGCGTCGCCGGTGTCAGGCTCTCGATCAGGATGGTGTTGGACGGGCGGTTGCCGGGGAAGACGCGGTGGGGGACCAGCGCCTCCACCTCAGCCGCCGGCTTGCCGGCCTTGGTCATCTCCGCCCGCACCTCGTCGGCGGTCTTGCCGCGCATCAGCGCCTCGGCCTGGGCGAAGACGTTGGACAGCAGGATGCGGTGATGGGCGCCGGCCTCCGCCCCGATCGGGTTGTGGGTGGTCGCCGCCGCCACGAAGTCGCAGGGGATCACCGAGGTGCCCTGGTGGATCAGCTGGTAGAAGGCGTGCTGGCCGTTGGTGCCGGGCTCGCCGAACAGCACCGGGCCGGTCTGGTAGTCCACCGGCTCGCCGCCGCGGGTCACCGACTTGCCGTTGCTCTCCATGTCCAACTGCTGGAGATAGGCGGGGAAGCGGTGCAGATACTGGTCGTAGGGCAGCACCGCGTAGGACGAGGCGTCCCAGAAATTGCGGTACCAGACGCCCAGCAGGCCCATCAGCACCGGCATGTTGCGCTCAAGCGGCGCGGTGCGGAAATGCTCGTCCATCGCGTGGGCGCCGGCCAGCAGTTCGGCGAAGCGCTCCGGCCCGATGCCGATCATGATCGGCAGGCCGATGGCCGACCACAGCGAATAGCGGCCGCCGACCCAGTCCCAGAAGCCGAACATGTTGGCCGGATCGATGCCGAACTTGCGCACCTCCGCCTCGTTGGTGGAGACGGCGACGAAATGCTTGGCGACATGCGCCTCGTCCTTCGCGGTCTCCAGGAACCAGCGGCGGGCGGAATGGGCGTTGGTCAGCGTCTCCTGCGTCGTGAAGGTCTTGGACGCGATGACGAACAGCGTCGTCTCAGGGTCCAGCCACTTCAGCTGTTCGGCCAGATGGGTGCCGTCGACGTTGGAGACGAAATGCAGCGCGACATGGGCGTGGGCGAAGGGCTTCAGCGCCTCCGTCGCCATCACCGGGCCGAGGTCGGAACCGCCGATGCCGATGTTCACCACGTCGGTGATCGGCTGGCCGGTATAGCCGCGCCAGTCGCCGTCGCGCACCGAATTGGCGAAGGCGTCCATCCGCTCCAGCACTGCGCGGACGGCCGGCATCACGTCGCGGCCGTCCACCGTGACCGGGCGGTCGGAGCGGTTGCGCAGCGCGGTGTGCAGCACGGCGCGCTTTTCCGTCAGGTTGATCGGTTCGCCGCCGAACATGCGGGCGCGGGCACCCTCGACATCCTGCTGGCGGGCGAGGTCGAGCAGCAGGCCGACCGTGTCCCGTGTGATGCGGTTCTTCGAATAATCGAGGAACAGCCCCGCGGCCTCCATCGAGAAGGCTTTGAACCGGCCGGGATCGGCGGCGAACAGGTCACGCATGTGCGTGTCGGCCATGTCCTGACGGTGTCGGGCGAGAGCGGCCCAGGCGGGGGAAAGGGTCAGCGCGGTCATGATGCTTTGGACTCCTTGACGTCAGCGGTCCTTTGACGCGGCCCATCTGCGGGGCGTGGGGAGCCTAGCACCGACAATCGGCAACGGCCACGGGCCAAAACGCGGCAGTCGGCGCGGCTTAACGGCCTATGCGTGCCGGCCAGGGGTGCAACCGGGCGGGGGATCGGGGTGTTGTGGGTCAGAGGATTCGCAACAGGAGGACGCCATGTCGGACAAGCCCGTCACCCCGCCGATCGAAGAGCGCGAGGAGCAACGCGACCGCGACGACGCCGCGCGGCCGGATCAGGTCGGAATCATTCCAGGAAAGGTGCCGGGCAGCCCGGTCGATCCGAGCGATCCGCGTTTTCCGGGGAGTCAGCCGGATTTGGCGTAGAGTCTTGGGGAGTAAGACCCCCACCTAACCTCCCCCGCTGGGCGGGGGGGTTAGGTGGGGGCAATCGGAGCCGACGACTCCGTCAGCAGACGTCCCCTCAGCTCCCCCCTTCGACCGTCCGCGTCGGCGTCACGCCTTCGGGCTTACCGACCAGCACGGTCAGCAGCTTGGCTGGGTCGAGCAGGCGCTGGGCGACGCGCTTGATGTCAGCCTGGGTCACGCCGTTGATGTAGCGGTCGCGCTGGTTCAGGTATTCGATGCCCAGATTGTCCCGCTTCACCTGCAACAGGATCCGCGCGATCGCCTGGGTCGAGCCCAGCTGCAGCGGGAAGGAGCCGGTCAGATAGGTCTTGGCGTCGGCCATTTCCTGGTCGGTCAGGCCGTCCTTCGCCATGCGTGCCCATTCCTGGCGGATGATGTCCAGCGCCTGTCCGGCCTTGGCGTTGACGGTGGAGCCGCCGGCCATCACCACGGCGGCATGGTCCATCGGAATCAGGTAGCTGTAGACGCCGTAGCTCAGCCCGCGCTTCTCCCGGACCTCCTCCATCAGGCGGGAGCCGAAACCGCCGCCGCCCAGCACATAGTTCATCACCGTGGCGGCGTACCAGTCGGGATCGTCGCGCTTCACCCCCGGCTGACCCATCAGCATGACGGTCTGCGCGGTCGGGCGCGGCAGCAGGATGGTCTGGCCCAGCCCGGACATCGTCACGTCGGCGATGGCCGGCGCCTCAGTCTTGGCCGGCAACGTGCCAAACACCCGGTCCAGCGCCTTGCCGAGGTCTTCCGGCGAGATGTCGCCGGCGGCGGCCACCACCAGCCGGTCGCGGCCGAACTGGCCCTTCACGAAGGCGCGCAGGTCGTCCGGCGTGACGGTGGGCAGCGTCGCCAGCGTGCCGCGCACCTCGCCGCCATAGGGATGATCGGGGAAGGCGCTGGCGTAGAACTGGCGGCGCGCGACATAGTTGGGGTCGGCAAGGTCCCGCTTCAGGCTGGCCATGATCGAGGCCCGCATGCGGTCCAGCGCCTCGGGCGCGAAATGTGGCTCGGTCAGGGCAAGCCGGGTCAGGTCCAGCGCCTCGTCGCGGTGTTCGGTCAGGGTGCGCAGCGAGCCGCTGAACCCGTCGCGCCCGGCATCGAAGCCTAGCGCGATGGCCTTGTCCTGCAGCCGCGCCTGGAAGGCCTGCGAGTCGTAGGGACCGGCTCCCTCGTCGAGCATGGTGGAGGCGAGGTTCGCCAGCCCTTCCTTGCCCTTGGGGTCGGTGCCGCCGGCCCCTTCGAAGGCCCATTCGATCGCCAGCACCGGCACCTTGTGGTCCTCGACCAGCCACGCCTCGATCCCGCCGGGGCTGACCACGCGCTTGATGTCCATGGCGTGGGCGGGCAGGACGACGGCGACGATGGTGAACAGGAACGCGGCGACGCCCGTCCTCATGGAGAAGTGACGCACGCTCATCCTCAACTGTCCTTTCCGGTCGGGGGCAGCAGCAGGCCGGTGACGTGGTTGGTCTGGCTCAGCACGGCGCGGGCGGCGGCGTTGACCTGATCGGCGGTGACGGCGTCGATGCGCACCGGCCAGCTTTCCACATCGTCAAGGCTCTGGCCGGTCGCCAGCGCGGCACCCAGCGTTTGGGCCGGGCCGGTCAGGCTGTCGCGGGCATAGGCCGCCGCGGCCAGCATGCGCTTGCGGGCGGTGGCGACCTCCTCCTCCGTCACGCCGGACTTCAGCAGCTTGTCGATTTCCGCCCACAGAGCCGATTCGAGCTTGTCCATCGGCACGCCCGCCGCCGGGCTGGCGCCGACGCCGAGCGTGGCCATGTCCCAGGCTGTCGGGCCATAGCCGAGCCAGGCGGAGGTCGCCACCTTCTGGTCCACCACGAGGCTGCGGTAGAGGCGGGATGTGGTTCCGCCGCTCATGATCTCGGCCAGCACCTGCAGTGCATAGGCCTGTCCGTTCGGATCGAGACGGTAGGACGGCGCGATCCAGGTCCGGCGCACCGACGGCTGCCGCACCTCCTCGTCACGCAGCACCACCTGCCTTGCGGCACTCATCGGCGGTTCGCTCACCCGCGTGCGCTCCGGCACCGGACGGGCGGGAATGGCGCCGTAATAGCGCTCGGCCAGCGGCTTCAACTCTGCCGCAGTGATGTCGCCGGACACCACCAGGATCGCGTTGTTGGGCGTGTACCAGGTCTTGTAAAAGCTCTCCGCCATCTCCCGCGTCAGCGACGACATCTCCTGCGGCCAGCCGATCACCGGGGTGCCGTAGGGGTGATGGACGAACATGGTGGCGTTGATCTGTTCGCCGATGCGGTCGGCCGGTTCGTTCTCGACGCGCTGGCGCCGCTCTTCGATGATGACGTCGCGTTCGGGATAGACCACCGCGTCGGTCAGCTTCAGGTTGGCCATGCGGTCGGCCTCCATCCGCATCACCAACTCCAGCCGGTCGCGGGCGACATTCTGGTAATAGGCGGTGTAGTCGTAGCTGGTGAAGGCGTTGTCGCGCCCGCCATTCTTGGCGACGATGCGGCTGAATTCGCCGGGCTGGATCGTCTCCGTCCCCTTGAACATCAGGTGTTCGAGGAAATGGGCGATGCCGGACTGGCCGCGTTCCTCGTCGGCGGCCCCCACCTTGTACCAGACCATGTGGGTCACGACCGGAACGCGGTGGTTGGGGACGACCACCACCTGCATGCCGTTCGACAGGGTGAAGCTCTCGGGGAAGAAAACCCCCTTTTCCGCCGCAAGGGCGGGCGGCGCGGCAATCGGCACCGGCATCAGGGGAGCGGCGACGGTCATCGTCAGGGCCAGGAATCCGGCCGCGGCGAGGCGGCGGGCTGGGAGGTAGGCGAGCATGAGGGCTCCCGGATCAGGAGGTCCGAATCGAAAGGGGCGCCCTTCGCTGGGAAGGGCGCCCCCCGAAACTGGTGTGATGTCGCGCCCGGGACAAGGTTCGAACCTTCCGCGCGCGAACACCTCTGCTTAGAACAGGCCTTCCAGCGGCGCCTTGCGCTTGCGCTCGATGACCGGCGTGGCGGCGCCGTCGACCGATTTGCCCTGGGCCTGGGCCTCGCGCAGGCGCTGCTGCTCCTTGGCGGGGTCGACCAGCGAGTAGGGCTGCTCCTGCTTCTGCCAGAACAGCAGGGTATCGATCCAGCTCTTGTCGGCGATGATCAGCTGGGTGGTTTCCTGATCGACCTTGGTGCGGATGTTGGGGTCGATGCCATCGCGCGCCGCGGCCTGGGCGACCAACGACTTCTCGCCCGCGGTGGAACCGGCCGCCGCCCTGGCGGTGCCGCGCGACGAACCGCCGAACACGGCGCCGGCGGCCATCTGGGTCGGCGTGCTGTCCTGCGGACGGGCGGCGCCGGGGCGCGGCTTCGGCAGGTCCTGCAGGCTGGGCGGCAGGGTCAGCGGAGCGCGGGAAACGACGGCGAACTCGTCGGGGCTCTGGCGGTCGAGACCGATGGAGCGGCGAACATCCGAGCAGCCGGCGAGCGTCAACGCCGCAAGCGCCAGCCCAAGCAGAGGAAGCCGGGTCCGGGAGAGGGAGAGGGCGGAGGAGATGCTGGTCACGTTCGGAGGATCCCGTCGTCTGTCACGTCGTTGCGACCCGGCCCGGAGGTCGAGGCCGCATGGTCAGCGCTCGCCGGCGGTTATAACGCCACCGGCGACGGAACTCTTACGACTTTTCGCGGTCCGCGAACAGTCCGTCGATCAGCAGCAGGACCACGCCGACGCTGATTCCGCTGTCGGCGACGTTGAAGGCCCAGAAATGCCAGCCGCCGAAATGGAAATCCAGGAAGTCGACCACCGCGCCGTGCAGCAGCCGGTCGACGACGTTGCCCACCGCGCCGCCGATGATGAAGCCCAGGGCCAGCGCCACCAGCCGGCGTTCGGCCTGCCGCATCCAGATGACAAGGCAGACGGCGATCACCGCGGCGATGGCGCTCAGCACATAGGGCATCAGCGCACCGCCGCTGGCGAAGGTGCCGAAGCTGACGCCGTAGTTCCACACCAGCACGAGGTTGAAGAAGGACGTCACCTCGATGACATGCGGAATCGGCTGCATGACCCGTTCGAGGATCCACCATTTGCTGCCCTGGTCGAGCACGACCACCACGGCGGCGACGATCAGCCCGAACAGCCAGTAGGACCGGGATTGGTTGGCGACGAAGGTGTTCATGGGGCGAATCCTCCCTCTCCCCCCCGGGGAGAAGGTCGGGGTGAGGGGGATGCGCGGCGAGAGGCGTCCGGCAAGCGGTCTCCCCTCACCCTAACCCTCTCCCCGGGGGGGAGAGGGGATAGAGCCGCGGTTGTGGCGTATGGCCTCATGCCACCGCGTCGGCGCAGCGGATGCAGAGGGTCGGATGGTCGTGGACCGTGCCGACTTCCTCCAGGACCTTCCAGCAGCGCTCGCACTTTTCGCCGTCGGCCAGCGCCGGGGCCACGGCGATGCCGGGAACGTCCGGCAGGGTGAAGGCCCCGTCCGGCGCCGCGGCGTCCGTCACCTCGATGGATGAGGTGATGCAGACGTCCTGGAAGTCGACATCGGCGAGCAGGGCCTTGGTCGCGCTGTCGACGAAGACGGTCGGGTCGGCCTGCAGCGACGATCCGATGGTCTTGTTGGCGCGCTCAAGCTCCAGCGCGCCGGTGACGACGCGGCGAACAGTGCGAACCGTTTCCCACTTGGCGGCCAGCGCATCGTTGCGCCAGTCGGCCGGCACCTCCGGGAAGCCGCGGAGATGCACGCTCTCCTCGGTCCAGCCGAGCCCTTCGGGGCGAGCCAGCCACGCCTCTTCCGCGGTGAAGCAGAGGATCGGGGCGAGCCAGGCGGTCAGGGTGGAGAACAGATGCTCCATCACCGTCCGCACCGACCGGCGGCGCACCGAATCGACCGGATCGCAATAGAGGCTGTCCTTGCGGACGTCGAAGTAGAAGGCCGACAACTCCACCGCACAGAAATTGTGCAGGGCCACGAACAGGGCGTGGAAGTCGTAGGCCTCGACCTTCTCGCGGACCAGCGTGTCCAGCTCCGACAGGCGGTGCAGGACCCAGCGCTCCAGTTCCGGCATCTGGGCGGCATCGATCCGCTCGGCCGGGGTGTAGTCGGCGAGCGCGCCCAGCAGGTAGCGCAGCGTGTTGCGCAGGCGGCGGTACAGGTCGGCCTGGGTCTTGATGATCTCCTTGCCGATGCGGAGATCCTCCGAATAGTCGGAGTTGATGATCCACAGGCGCAGGATGTCGGCGCCATACTGGTCGCAGACCTCCTGCGGGGCCACCACGTTGCCCAGCGACTTGGACATCTTGCGGCCCTGCTCGTCCAGCACGAAGCCGTGGGTCAGCACCGCATTGTAGGGCGCCCGGCCACGCGTGCCGCAGCTTTCCAGCAGCGAGGAATGGAACCAGCCGCGATGCTGGTCCGAGCCTTCCAGATAGAGGTCGGCCGGCCAGGCCAGCTCCTCCAACCGCTGTTCCAGCACGAAGGCGTGCGAGGATCCCGACTCGAACCAGACGTCGACGATGTCCTTGACCTGCTCGAACTCCTCGGCTGCATAGCCGTTGCCGAGGAAATCCTGCGGGTCGCGGGCGAACCAGGCGTCGGCGCCTTCCTGCTGGAAGATGTCGGCGATCCGGGCGAACACCGCCTCGTCGCGGAGGATCTCGCCGGTCGCCTTGCGGACGAACAGGGCGATCGGCACGCCCCAGGCACGCTGGCGGCTGATGCACCAGTCCGGCCGGCTCTCGATCATCGAGCGGATGCGGTTCTCGCCCTGGGACGGGATCCAGCGGGTGTCGGAGATCGCCTGCAGCGCCACCTTGCGCAGGTCGTTCGTCTCCATCGAGATGAACCACTGCGGCGTGGTGCGGAAGATCAGCGGCGCCTTGGAGCGCCAGCTGTGCGGGTAGCTGTGCTTGATGCGGCTGCTGGCGAGCAGCGACCCGGCTTCCTCGAAGGCCTCCAGCACCGCCTTGTTGGCCGGACCCGGCTTGCCCTGGTCGGTGTAGACGGCGAGGCCGGCGAACAGAGGCACATGGGCGTAATAGCGCCCGTCCTCGCCCACCGTCTGCGGCACCTCGATGCCGTTGGCCTGACCCAGGCGGAAGTCGTCCTCGCCATGGCCGGGGGCGATGTGGACGAAGCCCGAACCGGCGTCGGTCGTCACGAAGTCGCCTGCCAGCAGCGGCACCTTGAAGTCGTAGCCCTTGCCGTTCAGCGGGTGGCGGCAATAGGTGCCGGCGAGACGTGAGCCGGGGAAGCGGTGCAGCTGCTTCCACTCGGTGACGCCGGCCTCCTTCAGCACGCCCTCGGCCACGCCGGTGGCGAGCACCAGACGCTCGCCGACCACGGCCTTGCTGCCTTCGGCGACGGCGGTCACCTTGAAGGTCGCGTATTCGATCTCGTCGCCATAGGCGATGGCGCGGTTGGCCGGCAGGGTCCAGGGGGTGGTCGTCCAGATGACGATGCTGGCCTCGTCCACTTCCGGCGCCGACGATCCCCAGACGGGGAAGCGGGCGAACACGGTGGTGGAGGTGTGGTCGTGGTACTCGACCTCGGCATCGGCCAGCGCGGTCTTCTCCACCACCGACCACATCACCGGCTTGGAGCCCTTGTAGAGGCCGCCGTTCAGCGCGAACTTGTGGATCTCGCGGACGATCTGCGCCTCGGCCGGGAAGGTCATCGTGGCGTAGGGCTGCTTCCAGTCGCCTTCGACGCCCAGACGGCGGAACTCGGCGGCCTGGATGCCGACCCACTCCTCGGCGAACTGGCGGCATTCGGCGCGGAACTGGATGAGCGGCACGTCATCCTTGTTCTTGCCGGCCTTGCGGTACTTCTCCTCGATCTTCCACTCGATGGGCAGGCCGTGGCAGTCCCAGCCCGGGACATAGTCGGCGTCGAAGCCCTGCATCTGGCGGAAGCGGACGATCACGTCCTTCAGGATCTTGTTGACGGCATGGCCGATGTGGATGTTGCCGTTGGCATAGGGCGGGCCGTCATGCAGCACGAACTTCTTGCGGCCCTTGGCGCCGGCGCGCAGCTTGCCGAACAGGTCCATCTCGGCCCAGCGCTTCAGCAGCTCGGGCTCCTTGGTCGGCAGGCCGCCGCGCATGGGAAAGTCGGTGCGCGGCAGGAAGACGGTCGATTTGTAATCGCGGGTCATATCGGATCCCTGGGGGAAAGCATCACCGTCGGGCGGCGGCCGGCAGGACTGGCCGTGGCGCCACCCGGAACACAGCAGGTCTCTATCCCGGCCCTCCTCAGAGAGCCGGGCCGGTAATTCGCGCGCGATGCGCCGGAGCGCACATCATCGGGATCCGCAGTGAGACGTCCATGGCGCGGGATATTAGCGGCGTGTGCGGTGCGGTCAAGGACGGCTCACGCCGGTGCGGAGCGCGGCAGGGTCCGAAAAATCCGCTGGTCATGGAACTGCTGCAAATCTAGGGTGTCACCCGCTGGGGTATCCGGCATCGGGACGTTCGCGGCAGGCAGCACGCGCAAGGGCATCGGCGGGCATGATCGATCGACGGACAAGCGAATTCCTGGCCGAATATCTCGCTTCCGCCAACAGGGACCCGGCGGTCCTCGACCGTTTCCTTCTGCATGGACCCGACCGTGGCGGCCGCGGCGCCCGGCCGCGCCTGAAGATCGCCTTCTTCGATTTCTGGCCGGAGTTCGATCCGTCCGCAAACTTCTTCGTGGAGATCCTGTCGAGCCGTTTCGACGTTTCGGTCGTCGAGAACGATTGCGACCTCGCCATCGTATCGGTGTTCGGCACCCGTCATCGCGAGGCGCGGACCGCCCGCGGGCTGTTCTTTACGGGTGAGAATGTGCGGCCTCCGCTCGACGGCGTCGACATGTCGGTGTCGTTCGACCGCATCGACGACCCCCGTCATTACCGCCTGCCGCTCTACGTCATGCATGCCTGGGACCATATGCGCGAAGGGGCGACACCGCATTTCTGCCACCCGGTCCTGCCGCCGGTACCGCCGACGCGGGATGAGGCGGCCAAGCGGAAATTCTGCGCCTTCCTCTACAAGAATCCCAACTGCGCCCGCCGCAACGACTTCTTCCAGATGCTGTGCGCGCGGCGCCATGTGGAGTCGGTGGGTTGGCTGCTGAACAACACCGGCAGCGTCGTGAAGATGGGCTGGCTGCCGAAGATCCGGGTCTTCTCCCGCTACCGCTTCGCCTTCGCCTTCGAGAACTCCTCATATCCCGGCTATCTGACGGAAAAGATCCTCGACGCCTTCCAGGCCGGTGCCGTGCCGCTCTATTGGGGGGACCCCGGCGTGTTGCGGGATGTCGCCGCCGGCAGTTTCATCGACATGTCGCGCTATTCCTCCGACGAGGAGGCGATCGACGCCATCCTGGCCGTCGACGACGATTACGACACCTATCGCCGCTATCGCAGCACGGCGCCCTTCCTCGGCACGGAGGATTTCCACTTCGATGCCTACCGGCTGGCCGAATGGATCGAAAGCCGCCTGTGAGTGGCGCGGTTGAAAAAGCCGTCTTGCGGCGGCGGGAGAGCGGGCGATGAAGCGGGTGCTGCTGAACTATGCCGACGGGGCCTTCACCACGGCGCAGAAATACAACGGCAGGACCGGGCTGGAGGTCGGCGGCTTCGACGGGGTGGCGATGATGGGGCGCCAGCACATCGACGCGGCCTTCGCCGCGCGGAACCGGCATATTCTGGATCAGCCGCGCGGGGCCGGCTATTGGCTGTGGAAGCCCTATTTCATCGACCTGATGCTGCGCAAGCATCTGCAGGACGGCGACATCCTGTTCTACTGCGACAGCGGCGCCCATTTCGTCCACAGCGCCGACCCGGTGATCGAACTCTGCCGCCGGCGGCGCGACCTGCCGGTCCTGCTGTTCACGCTGGAGGACCATCACAGCAACCGCATCTGGACGAAGCGCGACTGCTTCCATTTCATGGGCCTGGACCGGCCGGCCTTCACCGATGCGCCGCAGATCCTCGCCAGCTTCATCGTTTGTGAACGCGGGCCGGAGAGCATGGACTTCGTGTCCCAATGGCTGCGCTATGCCCAGGACGCCCGGCTGATCACCGACGCCCCCAACGAATGCGGCCTGCCGAACTATCCCGAGTTCCGCGACCATCGCCACGACCAGAGCATCCTCAGTCTCCTCGGCCGCCGCCACCGTGTGGCCGTCATCCCCGACATCTCGAACTGGGGCGACGGCCACCGTCCGGCCGAAATTCCCCGCATCCTGGAACACACGCGCTGGCGCGACTGAGGTCGGCTATGGCAGACAAAGGCCGGACCCGTCCCCGTCAACCGTCAATACCGATCGGCAGCGCATGACCAGCTTCACCCGCGCCGTGGCGGCGGAAGACAGCGGCAATCTGGAGGAGGCGAGGGCCAGCTACCTCGAAGCCCTGCAGTCCGAGCCGCAGAACCCAAGGGCCCTGCACCGGCTGGGCGTGGTGGAGTTGCGGCTGGGTCGCCCGCGCGAGGCGGTGATCCTGTTCCAGAAGTCGCTGGCCATCGCCAAGGACATGGAGGTCTATCTCGATTTCGGCGCCGCCATGGCCGCCATGGCCCGCTGGGATGCGGCGGCGACGGTCTATGCGGCGGCGCTGCGGGTCGCCCCCGCTTCGGTCGATGCCCATTACGGGCTGGCGCTGGCGCTACACAGGCAAGGCCGCCCGCAGGATGCCGAGCCCCATTACCGCAAGGTTCTGGCGACCCATTCCCACCTGGGGGAGGTCCACAACAACTTCGGTGTCGCCCTGCAGGATCTGGGTCGTTTCGCAGAGGCCGCCGCTGCCCACCGCGAGGCGGCGCGGCTCGATCCTGGCGACGCTGCGTCCTGGTCAAAGCTGGGCGTGGCGCTCCACCGCATGGGCCGCGGAGCGCAGGCCGAAGCGGCCTTCCGCAATGCGGTCGGCTTGGCCCCTCAGGATGCGGACAACTGGCACAACCTGACCGGACTGCTCGACGCCGCCGGCCGCCCGGGGGAAGCGCTCGCCGCCGGTCGCCTCGCGGTGGCGCTCGATCCGGCGAGCGCTCGGAACTGGCTGGCCATGGGCAACGCCGCCCGCGCGGCGGAGCAGCGGGAGGAGGCATGGCGCGCCGCGTCGGCCGCGGTCCGGCTGGAACCGTCCGATCCCGCGGCGCGCAACAATCTCGCCAACGCCCTGCGGGAACTCGGCCGCCCGCAGGACGCCGTGGTCCAGTACCGCGTGGCGCTCGACCTGCGGCCCGACTTTCCGGTGGCGGAGGTCAATCTCGCCCTGGCCCTGTCTAGTCTGCGCGATACGGACGGTGCGCTGGCGGTCCTCAGGGTTCTGCTGGCCCGGCAGCCGGATAATGGCGAGGCATGGCGGCGGCTGGGCGGTGTGCTGGCGGAAGCCGTCCGCCCCGATGCCGCCGTCGCCGTCCTGCGCAATGCCGTCGCAATCACCCCCGGCGAGCCCGACGCCCATGTCGATCTGGCGATGGCCGCCGCGATGGCCGGCTGGAGTTCGGTGTCGGTGGACGCCTGCCGGCGGGTGCTGCGGCTGGTTCCGGATCATGCCGCGGCCTTGGGCCAGCTCGTCCACCAGCAGAGACTTCTGTGCGACTGGCGCGATCTGGACAGGCTGGAATCGCAACTCCTCCGGCGGGTGCGCGAGGGAGCGGAGGGAGTGTCGCCCTTCGACGTCCTGTCCTGCGCATCGACTCCGGCCGACCAGCAGTCGGCCGCGGTCCGCTGGGCTGCGGCGAAGACCCGCGGCGCCGCTCCCGTTGCCCGGCCGGCCGCCGCCGCGCGCGATGGGCGCCTGCGGGTCGGCTACCTGTCGGCGGATTTCCGCGAGCACGCGATGGGCCACCTGATGGTCGACGCCCTGGAGACGCACGATCGCTCCCGCTTCGCCGTCACCGCCTATTCGACCGGCATCGACGACGGCAGCGCGCTGCGCCGGCGGTTCCAAGAGGGGATCGAGCGCTTCGTCGACCTGCGCCGCCACACCGACGCCGACGCGGCGCGGATCATCGCTGCGGACGGCATCGACATCCTGGTCGATCTGACCGGCTTCACAACCTTCTCGCGCACCTCGATCCTGGCGGCCCGTCCGGCCCCGGTGCAGGTCAACTGGCTTGGCTATCCCGCAACGCTGGGGGCGGGATATGTCGACTACATCGTCGCCGATCCCACGGTGATCGCGCCGGGGGAGGAGGGGTTCTTCACCGAGCGGGTGGTCCGGCTGCCGGATTGCTACCAGCCCAACGACCGCCGGCGAGCTATTGCCGAAGCCACGCCGACCCGCGCCGACTGTGGGCTGCCCGCCGACGGCTTCGTCTTCTGCTGCTTCAACAGCGCCTACAAGCTGACACCCGATCTGTTCGACGGATGGGCCCGCATCCTGGCGGCGGTGCCGGGCAGCGTGCTGTGGCTCTATGCCGGGAACCCCCAGGTGAAGGCGAACCTGCGCCGCGAGGGCGAGGCCCGCGGCCTCGATTCCCATCGGCTCGTCTTCGCCAAGCCCATCCCCCATGCCGAGCATCTGGCGCGGAACCGGCTGGCGGACCTGTTCCTCGACACCCTTCCCTACAACGCGCACACCACGGCCAGCGATGCCTTGTGGGCGGGCCTGCCGGTGTTGACACGCTGCGGGACGACCTTCGCCGGGCGTGTCGCGGCCAGCCTGCTGCGGGCGGCCGGACTGCCCGAACTGATCGTCGATGGGCAGGAGGCGTATGAGGCTGCGGCGGTGGCGCTCGCCCACTCGCCCGGAAGACTCCATGACCTGAGGCAGCGGCTGGCGCGCGGCCGGCTGGTCTGCCCGCTGTTCGACACGCCGCGCTTCACCCGGCATCTGGAGGCGGCCTACCGGGCGATGTGGGACATTCACCAGGGCGGCGGAGCGCCGCGGCCGATCGTCATTGCGGCCAACGACACCGGGGGTCCGAAATCCGCCATGCAGGGAGGAGGGGAGGTCACATGACGACCGCCGACAGCGCGGGAGCGCGGCTCCACATCGTCGTCCCCTACCGGGATCGCGAGCACCATCTCCGGCAGTTCGTGCCGTGGGTGAGCGCCTATTTCGACCGGTTGGCCCCGCGGATCGAGTATCGCGTCACCATCGTGGAGCAGGAGGCCGGACTTCCCTTCAACCGGGGGGCTCTGAAGAATGCCGGATTCCTGCTGGGGGAGGGGTACAGCGACTACACCTGCCTGCATGACGTCGATTATCTGCCGGTCGATGCCGACTATTCCTGGGCCGACTGTCCCACCCCCATCCTCTGGTACGGAGCGGAACAGCGGCCGGTTGCGCCGGGGCGGTCGGACCGCACGGTGACGACCAACCTGGAAAGCACGATGGGCGGAGCGCTCCTGATGCCGAACGCGGTCATGCGGCAGGTGGACGGCTATTCCAACGCCTTCTGGGGCTGGGGCTATGAGGATTTCGACTTCTCGCTGCGGATCCGGGCGCGCCGCATCCCGACCGGCCGGCGCAAGGGGCGCTTCCAGCCGCTCGACCACGACAATGACGGCTTCACGCCGGATGCGGCGCCGTCCCCCATCTCCCTGGTGAACCGCCGCATCTTTCAGAAACTTTGGTCGGGCGGCAAGATCCCGGCCGGCGACGGGCTGTCCACGCTGTCCTTCGACGTGCTGGACCGCCGCCCCTGCGACGACGGCACCGCAGGAGCGCAGGGGCGGTGGGAAGTCGTCCGCATCCGGCTCAACCATGCTCCCAGTCCCGATCAGGAAGCGGCCGACGCCGCAAAGCGGGCCTCGTAGAAACATTGGGGGGAGCGGCAGGTGCCGCCCCCCGCCTGCGTCACATGCTCGACTTGCCGCCGTGGGCGGACGACCAGCCGACCGGGTCGTTCAGGAACTTCTCGACCTCGGACAGGGTGTTCTCGTCGAAATAGCGGTTGTCGCGGGCGACCTTCAGCACGTCCCACCAGGTGCACAGCGCGTGCAGGCGCACGCCGATGGCGTCCATGTTGACCTTCGACTGCGGGAAGATGCCGTAATGGAAGATCACGAAGGTGTCCGTCACCTGGGCGCCGCCGTTGCGCAGCGCGGTGACGAAGTTCTCCTTGCTCTTGCCGTCGGTCGCCAGATCCTCGACCAGCAGGACGCGCTGTCCCTCGGTCAGCAGGCCTTCGATCTGGGCGTTCCGGCCGAAGCCCTTGGGCTTCTTGCGCACATACTGCATCGGCAGTTCCAGCCGGTCGGCGATCCAGGCGGCGAAGGGAATGCCGGCGGTCTCGCCGCCGGCCACCGCGTCGATCGCCTCATAGCCGATCTCGCGCTCGATCGTCGCGACCGCGAAGTCCATCAGCGCCTTGCGGGCGCGCGGGAAGGATACGATACGGCGGCAATCGGTGTAGACCGGGCTGGCCCAGCCGGAGGTGAAGATGAAGGGCGTCTCGGCGTTGAAATGCAGCGCCTTGATCTCCAGCAGGATCTTGGCCGCGGTGGCGGCGATGGTGGCCTGATCGGGCAGAGTCGACATGACGGAGGGCTCCGGAAAGCGGGGATTGGCGCCTTGTGTAGCGGGGGAGGGCGCGATTCGCAATTGCCGAGCAAGGGGCCGGTTCGCCGCTCCCCATTGCAGGACCTGCGGCGGCCCGATCAGCTCGCCCGCACGGTGCGGGTATAGCCTTCGACCTCCGCGCCGAGGAGTTCCATTTCCCGGCGCAGCTCGGCCGCGGCCGCGGCCAGTTCGTCGGCGATGCGGCCGGTGCCGAGTATGGTGCGGTGAACGTCGCCCAGCATGCCAGAAATCGCCGTCACCGCGCCCGAGCCATCGGTCATCGCCGTCAGGATGCCCTGCGTGGCGTCCGATTGGCGGGAGACCGCGTCGGCGATGGCGCCGCCGCTCTCGCGAACCGCCTCCACCGTTTCGGTCACCCCGTCCATGCCGCGGACCGCATGGTCCACGATGGTCTGGATGCCGGCGATCTGGGTCTGGATGTCTTCGGTGGCGCGCGCGGTCTGTCCGGCAAGGCTCTTGACCTCGTTTGCCACCACGGCGAAGCCCTTGCCGGCCTCGCCGGCGCGTGCCGCCTCGATGGTGGCGTTCAGTGCCAGAAGATTGGTCTGGCTGGCGATGGAGTTGATCAATCCGACGACGTCTCCGATCCGCTGCGACGCCTCCGCAAGTTCACGAATGCTCCGCGCCGCCTCGTCGGTGCGCAGTACGGCGTCGGCGGTCATGCGGGTGGCCTGCTGGCTGTGCCGTCCGACATCGTCGATCATCGCACCCAGACCGTTCGCCGCCGCCGCCGCGTCGCGCACGATGCATGCGGCCCTGTCGGTATGGCCATGCAGATCGCCGATTTCGCCGGCGGCACGCCCGGCACCGTCCGACATGGTGGCCGCGGTGGACTGCAGCTTTTCGCTGGTGCTGCCCAGCCCGCGCAGAATGGCTTCGGTCTGCCCCATGAAGCGGTCGGTCGCGTCGCTCAAGGCGGCCAGCTTGCGCCTGTCGCGGTCCCGCCGGTCCTCTTCCTCGGCCCGCCGTCGGTCGAGATCGCCGGCCTGGCTCTGCATCAGCATCACGGCGCCGGTTACCCTGCCGATGGCGTCGTCCACCGGATGGTGCAGGTCCAGGTCGCGCCGCCCCCGCCCGATCCCGGCGATTCCCTCCGCCGCGCGGTCGAGGGGGCGGGTGATCGAGCGGCCGATGCCGAGCGCCATGAGGGCCGATCCGCCGATCGCAAGGACCGTCACGATGCCGATCAGCACATAGGCGCTGTCCGTGATGGTGGTGGACAGCTCGTTCCTGGAATGGTTCTCGCCCCGGATCAGAACGGAGAGCGCCTCGTTGCGCTCCTCCAGATCGTAGAAACGCTTGAGGAAAGCTGGAAGCCCGGCCGTCGCCCCGGCGGTGTCGCGCAAGGCGAGATCGATCAGGCCTTCCGCGCTCCGGATGTATTCCTCCAGCGGGCCGTTGAGGTCATCCAGCCTTCCGGTGATCCCGACGCTGAGGGAAAGGCGCCGGTTGGCGTTCAGCGCGTCGCGGAAGGTGTCCGCATGTTCGCTCAGGTCCCGCCGGATTTCCTCCTTTTCCGCGGCGCCCGCGGCGGAGCCGGCCAGGAGGGCGGACAGGACGTCGGCGCGCAACGCGTCGTGCATCATGTCGCCCAACTGGTGGTTCGACAACGCTTCTCCCATGGTTAGAACCTGCTGGTTCGCCTTTTCGACCATCGTCAGCGCCGAAACAGCCACGCCGCCGACCACCAGAAGGGCCAACGCGAAGGACAAGGGAAGGAGGGACAGCTTCCGGGAGAGCGTCAGAGCAGGCATGGTCGTAAGCCTTAACCGAGTTTCAATTCCAGCTTTGTACTCCCTCCGTGCAAAATACGCAATTTACTGAATGTATTTCCAGCAGAAATTGTATGGATATTGCGCTGAGGCCCCGTGCACAGCTTTCCGCCGTCAGCCGTGGCGGACGCTGCCCAGGAAGCGGTCGACCTGGCTGCGCAGCAGCTCCGCCTGTTTGGAAAGTTCGCCGGACGAGGCGAGCAGGCGCGACGCCCCGCTGCCGGTATCCGACGCCGCCTGCAGGACGCCGCCGATGGACGAGGACACCTCGTTGGTACCGGCCGCCGCCTGCTGGACGTTGCGGGCGATCTCCATGGTGGCGGCGTTCTGGCCGTCGACCGCCTGGGCGATGGTGCCGACGATGTCGTTCACCTCGCCGATCGTCGCGGCGATGCTCTGGATCGCCTGGACCGCGTCGGCGGTCGCCGTCTGGATCTCCGCGATCTGCTGCGAGATGTCGCCGGTCGCCTTGGCGGTCTGGTTGGCGAGGCTCTTCACCTCGCTCGCCACCACGGCGAAGCCCTTGCCCGCTTCGCCGGCGCGCGCGGCCTCGATGGTCGCGTTCAGCGCCAGCAGGTTCGTCTGTCCGGCGATGGAGTTGATCAGGTTCACCACGTCACCGATCTGGTTCGCCTTGGCGGACAGGCCGTCGACGATGCGATTGGTGCCGTCCGCCTGATCGGCCGCGTGTCTGGCCTTGCGGCTGCTCTCCCCGATCTGGCGGCCGATCTCGGCGATGGAGGCCGCCAGCTCCTCCGCGGCGGCGGCGACGGTCTGGACATTGACCGACGCCTGTTCGGACGCGGCGGCGACGGTGGTCGCCTGGGTCTCGGTGTGGTCGGCGGTGGTCGCCAGCGACTGGGCCAGCGTCCGCACCTCGGTCGAGGAGGTGGAAACGCTGTCGACCACGCCCTTCACCTGGCTCTCGAACCGGTCGGCCAGCGCCGCCATTTCGGCCCGCTTGCGCTCCTCGGCGGCGTGCTCGGCCTCGGCCTGGCGTCGGCGGAAGGCGTCGGCCTCCACCGCGTTGGCCTTGAACACCTCGACGGCACCGGTGATCTGCCCGATCTCGTCCCGGGATTCGGAGGCCGGCACCGCCACGGTCAGGTCGCCCTTAGCCAGCATCAGCATCGCGTCGGTCAGTCGGCGCAGTGGACGCAGGGCGGCCACCGTCCACAGCCCGAAGCCGGCGGCCAGCAGCAGGGCGGCGCCGCAGAGCGACAGCATCAGCGTCTGGAAGCCGCTGGCGACCTCGCGCGTACGGGCAGCGATCTGCTGGTTCCTGTGCTCCTGCAGGTCGATGAAGGCGTTGATGCGCTTCAGCCATTCGGTGAAGGCCGGGCGGGCGTCCTGCATCAGCGCCTTCTGCGCGCCGGGCATGTCATTGGCCTTGCGGGCGGCGACAACCGCCTTGAGCGCCGGCAGGGCCTTCGCCTCGATCTCCTTGATGCCGGCAAGCAGGGACCGCTCCTCCGGCTCGATGTCGGACATGCTCCCGAACATGGCGTCGAGAGGCTTGGCGGATTGTTCGTAGAACGCGGCGAGCCGGTCGATGTCGGCGAGCGCCGCGGACAGGGTCGCCGGATCGGTGGCCAGCACCACGTCGCGCAGCGCGATGGCGCGGTCATGCACGCTGCCGCGGAAATTGATGGCGTAGCGCTGCTTGACGCTGTTCACCTCGTTGATCCGTGTGAGGTCGGAGTCGATCTTCCGCACCTCACGGACGCCGATGACGGTCAGGCTCATCAGGAGAAGAAGCACCACGCCGAAGCCAAGGATCAGCCGCGTGCGGATGGTGGCGTGCCGGGAAAGGAACATGTCGGCGCATCCAGTCGAATATGGCCCCGATGGGCAAGGACCTTACTGTACCACGAAAGGGTTTACACTTTCGGTGGACACGAAATGTGATCCGAGGCGCGCTTGGCAAGCCCGGCGGCAGTGCATCGCCGGAAGGGGGCGGGTTGCGGATCGATGCGGGGGCCGCAATATGCGGCGGGCCAGCAACCGTTCGGGAGTTCCCGTCTTGGATCCGTCGATGCCGCCCCCGTCCTTGTCCGCCCGGCCACCGCGACGGCTCCGTTCCCCGTGCGCCGGTCTGATGCTGGCGCTGTTGCCGGCTCTTCTGGCGGCGCTCGTCCCCGCGTCAGCCCCCGCTCAGGAAGAAAAGGCGCAGGACAGGACGGAGGCGGCGGACGCCGCCAAACCGGGCGCCCGGGCTGACGATCGCAAGCCCGAGGACCGCAAGCCGGACGATCTCCAAGGCTTCGATCCGCAGCGCAGCATCACCCGGCACAGCCTGCCGCTCCCGGGAGGGGCGCTGGCCTATGGCGCGACGGCGGAGTTCCTGCCGCTGCGCGACGGCGCCAGGGAGGAACTGGCGGCCCGCATCTTCACGGTTTCCTACACCGCCGACCCGAAAAGCCCGGCGGATGGGCCGCGGCCCGTCACCTTCGTCTTCAACGGCGGGCCGGGCGCCGCGTCGGCCTACATGCATCTTGGTGCGGCGGGACCGAGGGTGGTCGCCTTCGGGCCCGACGGCACCCTGCCGCCGCCGCCCGCCGCGCTCGTCGACAATCCCGACAGCTGGCTGGCCTTCACCGATCTGGTCTTCGTCGATCCGGTCGGGACGGGGTTCAGCCGGGCCGTGAAGCCCGACGAGACGGAGAAGCGCTTCTGGTCGGTGGATGGAGATGCTCGGGCGATGGCCGAGATCGTCCGGCTGTGGCTGACCCGCCAGGGACGCTGGTCGTCCCCCACCTTCCTGGCCGGGGAGAGCTATGGCGGTTTCCGCATCGCCAAGATGGCCGACGAGCTGATCGATCGGGTCGGGCTTGCGGTGAACGGACTGATCCTGGTCTCGCCCGTCGTCGATTTCGCCGCCATCGACGAGGACGGCATCCTCGGCCCGGCCTGGAAGCTGCCGTCCATGGCCGCCGCCGCCGCCGCGCTGGGGCGCAGGCCGGGTACGCCGGAGCAGGCGGCCGAAGCGGCGGAGCGTTTCGCGCTCGGTCCCTATCTCACCGGGTTGGCCGGGCTGGACTATGGCCGGCTCGACGCCGGGCAGGATGTCTTCGCCGAGGTGGCGCGCATCACCGGCCTGCCGGTGGAGATCGTGCGGCGCCAGCGCGGGCGCGTGCCGATGGGGGTCTTCACGCGCGAACTTCTGCGCGACCAGGGGCGCATCCTCAGCATCTATGACGGCACCTTCACCGCGGCCGATCCCGATCCGGCCGCGGCACGCATTCCGTTCGATCCCTTCCTGAAGGGTACGGTGCCGACCTACACGACGGCTTTCGCCGCCTATGCCCATGACGCTCTGGGGCTGCGGACCGACGTGCCCTACCGGCTGCTGAGCGACCGGGTGAACCGGAACTGGGAATGGCCGCGGATGTCTGTGCCGAGCGCCGTCGACGCGCTGCAGACGACGTTGACCCTGCAGCCGGCGCTGCGGGTGCTGATCGTCCATGGCCGCACCGACCTGATCACCCCCTACATGGCGTCGCGCTGGGTGGCGTCCAGGCTGGAGTTGCCGGCGGACGGGCGCGACCGGGTGGCGGTGACCGTGCATCCGGGCGGGCACATGATGTACACGCGCACGGAAGGCCGCGCCGCGCTGGCCGGCGATGCCCGCGCCCTGGTCGAGGAGACTCTGCGCCGACGCTGACGATGCGTGCCGGCAAGGCCGCTTGGAAAGGCCAAAGAGATTGAATCGGAAAGGGGCGCCCCGGCGAGGGCGCCCCTTTCCGTGTGTCCGTCCCTGGTGGGTTTAGAACAGACGCAGGATCGACTGCTGCGACTGGTTGGCCAGCGAGAGGGCGATGGTGCCGAGCTGCTGACGGGTCTGCAGCATCAGCAGGCTGGCGCCTTCCTCGTTCTGGTCGGCCAGCGTCAGCTTGCTGGCGCCTTCCGTCAGCACGT
>JBKHVJ010000403.1:0-16809 GCA_046570145.1 Alphaproteobacteria bacterium | reverse complement strand
GCGTCTTCGGCAGGCGGTCGACCACCCGGGCGCGCTTGAAGTCGGCGACCGGGCCGATCTGCTCGCGCACCAGTTGGACCACCTCCTTGACGATCTCCTCATGCGGACGGGTGACGCCGGCCTTCAGACAGACGAAGCCCAGCGGCACCTGCCCCTTCAGATCGTCGGCCACGCCGATCACCGCGCATTCGGCGACGTCCTTGTGGCTCGACAGCACCTCTTCCATCGCGCCGGTGGACAGGCGGTGGCCGGCGACGTTGATGATGTCGTCGGTGCGGGCCATGACATAGACATAGCCGTCATCGTCGATGAAGCCGGCATCGCCGGTCTGGTAGTAGCCCGGGTAGTCGGCGAGGTAGGACTTCTTGAAGCGTTCGTCGGCGTTCCACAGCGTCGGCAGCGTGCCCGGAGGCAGCGGCAGCTTGACGCAGATGGCGCCGATGTCGCCGCGCGGAACCTCCTTCAGCTCCGCGTTCAGAACCCGCACGTCCCAGCCCGGCATCGGACGGGTGGCGGAGCCGTACTTGATCGGGAACAGATGAACGCCCAGCGGGTTGCCGGAGATCGCCCAGCCGGTCTCGGTCTGCCACCAGTGGTCGATCACCGGAACCTTCAGATTGTCCTCGGCCCAATGCAGGGTGTCGGGGTCCGACCGCTCGCCGGCCAGGAACAGGGCGCGGAAGTGCGACAGGTCGTACTTCTTCAGATAATTGGCGTCCGGATCCTCGCGCTTGATAGCGCGGAAGGCGGTGGGGGCGGTGAACAGCGTGCCGACCTTGTGCTGCTCGATCACGCGCCAGAAGGTGCCCGGATCGGGGGTGCCGACCGGCTTGCCTTCGAAGACCACCGTGGTGCAGCCGGTCAGCAGCGGCGCATAGACGATGTAGGAATGGCCGACGACCCAGCCCACGTCCGACGCCGCCCAATATACCTCGCCGGGCTTGACGTTGTAGATGTTGGTCATGGTCCAGCGCAGCGCCACCGCGTGGCCGCCATTGTCGCGCACCACGCCCTTGGGCTGTCCGGTCGTGCCGGAGGTGTAGAGGATGTAGAGCGGGTCGGTCGCCTTGACGGGCACGCATTCCGCCGGCTCGGCCTTCGCCACCGCCTCCGCCCAGTCGACGTCGCGGCCGGCGACCAGGGTCGCGGTCTCCTGCGGGCGCTGCCAGACGATGACGCTGCTGGGCTTGTGGGCCGACTGTTCAATGGCGGAGTCCAGCATCGGCTTGTACTTGACGATGCGGTTCGGCTCGATGCCGCAGGAGGCCGAGACGATGGCCTTCGGCTTGGCGTCGTCGATGCGGGTCGCCAGCTCGTGCGGGGCGAAGCCGCCGAACACCACTGAATGGACGGCCCCCAGCCGGGCGCAGGCCAGCATCGCGACGACCGATTGCGGAATCATCGGCATGTAGAGGAGGACGCGGTCGCCCTTCTCCACGCCCTCGGCGCGCAGCGCGCCGGCGAAGCGGGCGACCTGGTCCTGCAGTTCGGCATAGGTGATGGTCTGGACGGTCTGGGTGACCGGGCTGTCATAGATGATCGCCGCCTGCGCGCCGCGCCCGTCTTCCACATGGCGGTCCACCGCGTTGTAGCAGGTGTTCAGCTCCCCGCCGGGGAACCAGCGGTAGAAGGGGGCGTTGCTGTCGTCCAGCACCTTGTCCCACGGCTTGAACCAGGAAATGTCCTTCGCCGCCTCGCTCCAGAACCCGGCGGGGTCCGACAGGGAGCGGGCATGAATCTGGTCGAAAAGCTCTGCAGTCGTGGTGCTGGCGGTCGGGCTCATGGCAGGGCGTCCCTCGTTCTATTTTGGTACTATTCGGTGCGCATTTCCTCTCGGCCGCGAAACGATCAGTTACGCAGCCTCCACAATCTGCGACAAAAACATAAGTGCAGGCAAATGTCAGAAGGTCGGGGGTGCGGCGAGCTGTCGCATTCCCCGTTCGTGAAACGCCGTTCCGAAGCCTGGAATTCAAAAGGAAACGCAGACCGGCCTTATGGCTAGGCCGACCGACTGCTGGTGGAATCGCTCCTTATACGATTCGACGATTTCGCGGATGAGCGACAGCGTCGCCGGTCCTCCTTCGGCCAGCAGGGTCAACACCTTGCTCGGCTCCCGGATCAGCCGGCCGGTCTCGCTGTCACGCCAATGGCCGGAGGCGTCGATGACGGTCAGACCGTTGGGAAAGCGCGGCGTCACTTCGCCATCCAGGAAATCGGCCCAGTCGCGGTCGCTGACGCCAACGTCCGCACCGATGTTGCGGCCGAAGAACAGCTGCGCCTCGATCATCGGGGCGGCGGAATAGGCTTCGCACGCCAGCGGTGGGGCGGTCGGGGCGGAAGGGGGCGCCAGTTGAGCCGCGGCCGGCGCGCTCAGCAGCAGGAGCGGGAAAAGGACGGACCACAGGGTCGGGACGGGACGCATCGGCGTGTCTCCGTTCGGGCGCCGGACGGCGCGTCAGGTCGGGCGGGCAACATGAGGAGCAGCGATGCTCTGGTCAGGACGCCCCCGGACCGTTATGCATGGATCATGGCCATCGATCCACCCATCACCGGGATTCGCCCGATCCTGACCGTCGTCCACGGCAACGGCGAGCGCCTGATCGTGGCCCGTCTCACCAACCTGGGCGGCGGCAGCCAGTCCAACCGCTTCGTCCTGCGCCGCGCCGACTTCCGCGCACCGTGGGAGCAGCCGGAGAAAGGCTATTTCGGCTATGCGGAGGTCGCCCGCGCGCTGGACGCCAACGGCTGGCGCGGCTGCAGCATCGAAGCGATGGCGACCACCGACCTGGAGGAACGCCGCGCCCGCCAGCTCGCCCGCAAGAAGCTGCACCTGCAATGCGTCGAGGCGGCGATCCGGCGGGCGCAGGAGACGGAGACGGAGACGCCTGGAAGGGCGTAGGATCTGCGCTCACCGCTTCCCCAGCGCCGTCATGCGCCGGTCGAAATCGCCGGCAAGGTCGGCAAGCGTCACTTGGCCGAGATGGCGGACGAGCACCGCCTCCGCCTCGCGCAGTGCCCCGTCCAGGGCGGCATTGACAGCCTGTTCCACCAGACAGCTCGGCTCGTCCGCCGTCGGGCCGATGGCGAAGATCCCCGGCTCCCCCAATGCGCGGTGGATATCGAGCAAGGTGATCGCATCGAGCGGCCGTGCCAGCCGCCAGCCGCCGCCATGGCCCTTTTCCGACCGGACATAACCGGCATCGCGCAGACCCGCCATGGTCCGGCGGATAACCACCGGATTCGTGTTCAGCATGTCGGCGATCGCCTCCGACGTCAGGGCGCCGTCATGCCGGTCCATGTGGATCAGCACATGCAGCATGCGGGAAAGGCGGCTGTCCTGTCTCATCGATGGTCGGCTCCTGCCGGTGTCGCGCCGGGCGGCTTCGCACTCAGGTCACTTCATAAGTTACATGGCACATTGACCGCGGCCTTTCATGTAACTTATCGTGTGTCGTGAAAGGGCGCGAATGGCGCGCCCGGCCAAACGCTGGAAAGGCACGGTCATGGACGGAAACGACACGACGACCCACGACGCCATCATCGTGGGCGGCAGCTATGCCGGCATCGCCGCCGCGCTGCAGTTGGCCCGCGCCCGGCGCCGGGTGCTGGTGATCGACGAGGGGGTTCGGCGCAACCGCTTCGCTTCCCACTCCCATGGTTTCCTCGGCCAGGACGGCCGTCCGCCGGGCGACATCGCCGCCGAAGCCCGCGATCAGCTGATGCGCTACCCGACCGTCACCTGGAAAACCGGCCGGGCCGAAACTGCCGCGCGGACCGCCGAGGGGTTTCGGATCACCGATTCGAATGGGACCGGCCATCGGGGACGCCGGCTGCTGCTCGCCGTCGGCGTGGTCGACGAGCTGCCGGCGATCCCCGGCCTGCAGGAACGCTGGGGACGCTCCGTCTTCCATTGCCCCTACTGCCACGGCTATGAGCTGATGCAGGGCCGGATCGGCATCGTCGCCGTATCCGGGCAGTCCATGCACCATGCGCTGATGCTGCCGGACTGGGGACCGACGACACTGCTTCTGAATGGGACGTTCGAGCCCGACACTGACCAGTCGGCCCATCTGGCGCGGCGCGGGGTTGCCGTCGAGACCAGCCTCATCACCGGGATCGGCGGCGATCCGGTGGAGGTCACGCTTGCCGACGGGCGGGTTCTGCCCTTCGCCGGCCTGTTCGTGCTGCCGAAAAGCCGCGTCGCTAGTCCGCTAGCGGCACAGCTGGGATGCACGACGGAAGACGGGCCGCTCGGCACCCACATCCGGGTCGATGCGATTCAGGAGACCAGCGTCCCCGGTGTCTTCGCCTGCGGCGACGCGGCGCGGGCGGCGGGATCGGTGGCGCTGGCCGTCGGCGCCGGCACGATGGCCGGAACCGCGCTGCACCGGTCGCTGCTGTTCTGCGAGGACGACGCCTTGTTCGCCCGCCCCTAACCGATCAGCAATCCGGCCGCGATGGCCCACATCACCAGGGCGATGAGGCCGTCCATCACCCGCCAGGATGCCGGGCGGGCAAACAGCGGGCGCAACAGGCGGGCGCCGTAACCGAGCGCGAAGAAGAACAGGAAGGACGCGGTCATCGCCCCCAGCGCGAAGGCCCCCCGCGTCTCGGCGAAGCGGGCGGAGACGGAGCCGACCAGCACCACCGTGTCCAGATAGACATGCGGGTTCAGCCAGGTCAGCGCCAGACAGGTCAGCAGCGCCGGCAGCAGCCCGGCGGGCTCCCGGTCCGCCGGGGTCAGCCCAGTCCCGCCGCGAAGGGCGGAGCGGGCGCTGCGCAGCCCATAGACCAGCAGGAACGCCGCGCCGGCGTAACGCATCAGCGGCTCCAGCCAAGGCCAGCGCGCCCCGGCCGTGGCGAACCCGCTGACGCCGACCAGGATCAGCACCGCGTCGGACAGGGCGCAGGTGGCGCAGATCGCCAGCACATGTTCGTTGCGCAATCCCTGGCGCAGGACGAAGGCATTCTGCGCCCCGATGGCGACGATCAGGCTGAATCCGAGGAACAGGCCGGGCAGGAAGGCGGTGAGCAGGGAGGAGGAAAGCAGCTGGGCGGCGAACGGGTCGGTCATGGCGCAGTTCCGGAGTCGGTGGATGCCAAACCGCTATCACCGGTCCGCCCTTTGCAGTACTTAATGCTCCTTGCCCTGATTAAGCGCAGCTAATCGATGTTGGACTATCCGCTGCTGGCGGCGCTGGCCGCCGTGATCCGCACCGGCAGCTTCGAACGCGCCGCCCAGCAGCTGCACGTCACACCCTCGGCGGTATCGCAGCGGGTCAAGCTGCTCGAGGAACGGCTGGGCAGCGTCCTGGTGGTCCGCGGCCAGCCCTGCACCGGAACGGCCGCCGGCCAGCGCCTGTGCCAGCATGTGGAGCGGGTGGCACTGCTGGAAAGCGAACTGCGCAGCGCCCTGCCCGGTTTGCTCCCGGCGGAGGGGCCGACCACCCTGCGCATCGCGGTGAACGCCGACAGCCTCGCCACATGGTTCGTCGCGGCGATGGCCGACATGCCCGATTGCCTGTTCGATCTGGTTCTGGACGACCAGGACCACAGCGCCGAATGGCTGCGCAAGGGCGAGGTGCTGGCCGCCGTCACCGCCAGCGCGGCACCGGTCCCCGGCTGCAACAGCCATCCGCTGGGCGCGCTGCGCTATCGCGCGACCGCGAGCCCCGACTATGTGCGCCGCCATTTTCCGGATGGCGTGACGCCCGACGCCCTGTCCCGCGCACCCTGCCTGACCTTCAACCGCAAGGACCGGCTGCAAACGCAATGGCTGCGTCTGGTGCTGGGCGACCGCGATTCGCAAGCGCCGACTCCGCCGACCCATTGGCTGCCCTCCACCCACGCCTTCGTCGACGCGGCGCTGGCCGGGCTGGGATGGGGGATGAATCCCGACCCGCTGGTGGCCGACCATCTGGCGGCCGGCCGGCTGGTGGAGCTGGTGCCCGGCCATCCGCTGGACGTGCCGCTCCATTGGCAGCAGAGCCGCATCGCCGGAACGGCGCTGGGCGGGCTGTCGCGCGCCGTCCTGCGCGCCGGCCGCCGGGCGCTGCATGGTCCTGCATGAGGACTTTGCCCGCGGCGCGTGCGCGCTTATATGGATCCAACCAATCTCTGGAGGGATTCGATGACCAGCAGCGCCGCCACGGCCGCAAACGACACCGCCGAACTGGGTGCGCTTCCCACCTGGGACCTGAGCGACCTCTACCCCGGCACGGAGTCGCCGGAGCTGAAGGCCGACCTCGATCGGATGGAGCGGGAGTGCAAGGCCTTCCGCGAACGCTACGCCGGCAAGCTGGCCACGCTGAAGGGCGATGAACTGGCCGCCGCGATCCGCAGCTACGAGGACATCGACGAGACGCTGTCGCGCGTCATGTCCTATGCCGGGCTGGTCTACAACGGCAACATGGTCGACCCGACCATCGCCAAGTTCTACCAGTCCGCGCAGGAGCGGGTGAACGACATCTCCGCCCACCTGATCTTCTTCACGCTGGAGATCAACCGCCTGGACGAGGCCGATCTGGCGGCCAAGCAGACGGCGTCCTCGGTTCTGCGCCATTACGAGCCGTGGCTGCGCGACGTCCGCCTCTACCGCGACCACCAGCTGTCCGACGAGATCGAGCGGCTGCTGCACGAGAAGCATGTCGTCGGCCGCGCCGCCTGGAACCGCCTGTTCGACGAGACCATCGCCAGCCTGCGCTTCCCCATGGGTGGGAAAGAACTGACCTGTGCGGAGGCGCTGAACCGCCTGTCCGACCGCAACCCCGCCATCCGCCGCGAGGCCGGCGAGGTGGTCGGCAAGGTGCTGGGCGAGAATGCCCGGCTGTTCGCGCTGGTCACCAACACGCTGGCCAAGGACAAGGAGATCGAGGACGACTGGCGCAACTACCCGACGCCGACCTCCGCCCGCAACCTGTCCAACCGGGTCGAGGACGAGGTCGTCGACGCGCTGGTCTCCGCCGTCAAGGGCGCCTATCCGGACCTGTCCCACCGCTATTACGCGATGAAGGCCAAGTGGTTCGGCCAGGACCATCTGGACTATTGGGACCGCAACGCCCCCCTGCCGGAGGATGCCGACCGCAGCATTCCGTGGGAGGAGGCGCGCGACATCGTGCTCGGCGCCTATGGCCGCTTCTCCCCCGACCTCGCCAGCTTGGGAAAACGCTTCTTCGACAATCCCTGGATCGACGCCCCGGTCCGCCCCGGCAAGGCGCCGGGCGCCTTCGCCCACCCGACCGTGCCCAGCGTCCACCCCTATCTGCTGGTCAACTACCAGGGCAAGACCCGCGACGTCATGACGCTGGCCCATGAGCTGGGGCATGGCGTCCACCAGATCCTGGCCGGCAAGCAGGGTCACTTCCTGTCCGACACGCCTCTGACGCTGGCGGAAACCGCGTCGGTGTTCGGCGAGATGCTGACCTTCCGCGCCCTGCTGGCGGCGGAGACCGACCCCAAGCGCCGCCGCATCATGCTGGCCGGCAAGGTCGAGGACATGCTGAACACGGTGGTGCGCCAGATCGCCTTCTTCGATTTCGAACGCCGCGTCCACACCGAGCGGCGCGAGGGCGAGCTGACGTCGGACCGCATCGGCGAGATCTGGATGGCGGTGCAGACCGAAAGCCTCGGCCCGGCGCTGCGCTTCGACGAGGGATACCGTCACTACTGGTCCTACATCCCCCACTTCATCCACTCGCCCTTCTACGTCTACGCCTATGCCTTCGGCGACTGCCTGGTGAACTCGCTCTACGCGGTCTATCAGGACGCGGAGAAGGGCTTCGCCGAAAAGTATCTGGCGATGCTGTCGGCCGGCGGCACGCTGCGCCACAAGGATCTGCTGGCCCCCTTCGGACTGGATGCCTCAGACCCGGCCTTCTGGCAGAAGGGCCTCGGCGTCATCCGCGGCTTCATCGACGAGTTGGAGGCCGGCGAGGCGAAGGGCTGACGATCGGGATGTCTTGACCGCCGTCAAGAGACCATGACGGCAGTGCGGGTATGGTGGCCTTCGGAGCGTCGTCTCCGAAGGCCATCTTCGCTTCAGGAAGCCCCACAATGCTTGCAACCGCCACGCCCGCCGCCACCGCCAGCAATGTCCCGATGCTCGGCTATGCGGTCATGGACCGCGACCATATCGATTCCGTCGCCCTGCTGCAGGCGGCCTGCGACGCCCCGGCCGGCGAACTCCGGGCTCCCTTCGCCGCCTTCGCCCAACATCTGCACGAGCATTTCGCCCGCGAGAACGCGCTGATGACCCAGCACGGCTTCTTCGCCCTGCATTGCCACAAGGACGAGCACGCCCGCGTCCTGAACGTGGTCGCCGCCATGGAAGCCGAACTGGCGGAGGGCAAGGAGGACCGGGCGCGCAAATACGTCACCCTCTACTTCCCGGACTGGTTCCACACCCATCTGGCGACGATGGACCGGGTAACCGCGGATTTCCTGGCGCAGGCGGAAGGGTGAGGGTTCAGCAGCGGGTTGCCCCCACCCCGCTGACGCCATGACCACTCCCAAACAGAAGCCCGGAAATGGAAAGGGGCCGGAACCTGCTCGGTTCCAGCCCCTTATGGATGGTGGGCGCACAAGGACTCGAACCTTGGACCCGCTGATTAAGAGTCAGCTGCTCTACCAACTGAGCTATGCGCCCATCTCTTGCTGCGGTGACGTTGGCTGAAACAGCCGACTGTTCATCGCCCCGGCCAAGCCGTTGTCCCGGCCGGTGTGGCGCGGTTTATAGCGAAGGGCTTTTGGCCTGTCGATAGCAAAATCGCACCCCATGTGAATTTTTTGGCGCGCGCTTTTCGGTGGCCGGAAACCGTCCCCGGCGGCTACACCGGCGCTGTCGATAATGGCCATCGAAACGGGAGATCGGGAATGGGCGGCTGGACCGAAGGCTATGTCGGCGGCATCGACTATATCCGCGCCGTCTATCGCGACTGGTCGCCGGCCCTGCTCGGCTTCGCCCTGACGCTGCGCGGCTGGCGCCCACCCGAAGCGCTTCGCCGCGGCAGCTTCACCATGGCGGAACCGGGATGCGGCCACGGGCTGACCAGTGCGCTGCTGGCCGGCGCCCACCCGGCGGCGCGGTTCGAGGCGATGGACTTCAACCCCTCCCACATCGCCGGCGTCCGGCGGCTGGCCGACGATGCCGGGCTCGCCAACGCCACGTTCCTGGAGGAGAGCTTCGCCGACCATGCGCGGCGCGAGGGGCCGATGCTGGACGTGGTCGCCCTGCACGGCGTCTGGTCCTGGGTGAGTGCCGAGAACCGGGCGATCCTGCTCGACACGCTGCGCCGCCGGCTGGCGCCGGGCGGCGTCGTTTTCGTCAGCTACAACGCACTGCCCGGCACGTTGGCCCATATGCCGCTGCGCCGCCTGCTGGTGGAGCGCTGCGCCGACGGCGACGGCCCCCTGCCCGACCGCATCGCGCGGGCTGTCGAGTTCGCCTCGCGGATGGCCGCCCAGGGCGGCGGCTGGTTCGGCGCCACCGACGGCGTGGTCGAGCGGATCGAACAATTGCGCCACAAATCGCCGAACTACATCGCCCACGAATATCTGAACGGCGACTGGACGGCCTTCTACCACGCCGACGTGGCGCGCGAGCTGGCCGGCGCCAAGCTGGAGTTCGCCGGCGCCGCCGTGCCGATGGAGCAGGTGCACGACCTCAGCCTGTCCTCCACGCAGCAGGCGCTGGCGGCAGAAGCCCGCGACCCGGCCCAGGCCGAGACCCTGCGCGACGTGATGACCAACCGCAGCTTTCGCCGCGACCTGTTCGTCAAGGGCGGAGAGCGGTTGGGCCCGGCCGAGCGGCGCATGCTGCTGGGCGGGACCCGGTTCGCGCTTCTGGTGGCCGTAGACGACCTGCCGGAAGTCGCCTCCACCCCTGTCGGCCGCCTGCCCTTCCCGCGCGCGCTCCACCAGCCGCTGGGCGAAGCGCTGGCCGAGGGGCCGCAGAGCCTCGACGCGTTGCTCGCCCGGCCGGCCCTGGCGGCGCAGGGGGAGGAGGCCGTGCTGCGCGCGCTGGTCCTGCTGACCAGCCTGTCGCTGGCGGCACCGGTCATGCCAGAGGACGGATTTGCCCAACGCAAGGCCTCGTGCGACCGCTTCAACGCCGTGGTTCTGGAACGCCACCGCTTCGGCGACACGCCGGGGCAACTCGCCTCGCCGCTGCTGGGCGCCGGGGTGCCGGTGTCGCGGATCGAGGCGCTGTTCCTGCTGGCCGCCCGGTTGGGCGAGGATCCTGCCGCCTTCGCCTGGCGCCACCTGTCCGCTGACGGAATCACGCTCGGCCGTGACGGCGAGCGGTGCGAGGGGGAGGAGGCGAGCCGGGCGGAACTGGCGCGCCGGCTTGCAGCCTTCACGCAGCGGCGGCTGCCGCTGCTGGAAAGGTTGGCGGTGGCTTGAGAGCTTGGGTGGAGGCCATCGTCCCCCGACACGCGCTCAACGCTCGGCGACCGCCTTCGGCAGCTTCTCGGCGATGCCGTAAAGCGCTTCGCGCCGGCGGATTTCGGCGAACACATCGTCCGGGTGGATGTTCAGCGTCGCCCACAAAACCGACAGGTTGTACAGCAGGTCGGCGCTTTCGTTGATGACTCCCTGGCGATCCTCGTTCATGGCATCCAGCGCCACCTCGACCGCTTCCTCGCCCACCTTCTTGGCGATCTTCTTCGGACCGGCGGCGATCAGCCGGGCGGTCTTGGACTGCGCCGGGTCCATCTGCTGGCGGTCGAGGATGGCGGCATAGAGGCGGATCAGGTCGTCGGTCATCAGGGTGGGTTTGTCTCGTCTGCGGGCGGGAACGGCATCCCGCTAACGTGATCTCTCCGCAACGGAAATGCTATCCCCCATCGGCCCGGTCACAGGCCGAACAATCGCCTTATGCCTAGCGGTGACGCCCCTTTTGCCTCAGATCGGGACCTCAGCCCACCGGATCATAGGAATGGTCGGCCTTCGGACGCTCGTCCAACAGGGTCTGGCCGGTGCTGACGAAATGCACGACCTCGGCGATGTTGGTGGCGTGGTCGCCGATGCGCTCCAGGTTCTTGGCGATCATCATCAGGTGCATGTGCGCCATGAACTGATCCGGAGCCGCCAGGGCGGACCGTTCCACCTCCGCGACGAGGCTGGTGTAGAGCGCATCCACCTCGTCGTCGGTGCGCCAGATGCGCAGGGCCGCCTCGCTGTCGCTGTCGACATAGGCGTCGACCACGGCGCTGAGCCGCTCGCGCACCAGCCGGCCGAGCTGCGGCAGGCCCGGCAGCGAGGTCGATTCCGCAAGGCTGAAGATGGCGACCGCGCGCTTGGCGGTGTTGGCGGCATGGTCGCCGATGCGCTCCAGGTTGCCGGCGATCTTCAGCGCCGCCACGACCTCGCGCAGGTCGTCGGCCACCGGCTGGCGCAGGGCCAGCAGGCGCATGCAGTGCGCTTCGATGTCGTGCTCGAACGAGTCGAGTCGCGCGTCCGACTCGACGATTTCCCGCGCCAGATCGGGATTGCGCTGGGCCAGGCAGGTCAGGGCCTGGTCGATCTGCGTCTCCGCAGCGCCGGCCATCTGCACGATGGCGGATTTCATCCGCTTCAGCGCGTCCTCGAACGCGGACACGATGTGCGGAGCGGAGGTCTTCATGGTCGCCAAACCCTTCCCGGCGGTCTCGTCCAAAGCCCAGACCATAGCGCCTCGACGTTACGGTACGATGACAATGCCTATGACGAATGGAGGTTCCGCCCCCTCGGCACGACGAATGAAATGCGCGATTGATTTTGCGGCGCAGCATTGCGAAACCTCTGCCGTCTCCGCGACTTCCCTAATCAACGACGTGCCGAACCCGCCATGATCGAACGCCGCTTTGAACAGATCATCTTCGCCAGCCGCTGGCTGCTCGCCCCCTTCTATCTCGGGCTCGTGGTCTCGCTGGCGGCCCTGCTGGTGAAGTTCACCCAGGAAATCCTGCACATCATTCCGCACGTGTTGGACATGAGCGAGAAGGACGTGCTGCTGGCCGTGCTGACGCTGATCGACCTGTCCTTCGCCGGCAACCTTCTGCTGATGGTGATCTTCGCCGGCTACGAGAACTTCGTCTCGAAGATCGACGTGGCCAATCACGAAGATCGTCCGGATTGGATGGGCAAGGTCGATTTCGGTGGGCTGAAGCTGAAGCTGATCGCCTCCATCGTCGCCATTTCCGGCATTCATCTGCTGAAGGCCTTCATGAACCTGTCCCAGACCTCGCAGGAGGAACTGATGTGGCTGGTGATCATCCACATGACCTTCGTTGTGTCGGGCGTTCTGCTGGCCTGCATGGACCGGCTGGAGGGACATCACGCCCATGCGGCAAAGCCGGCCGGCAAGCCCGATGCCGGGCCTCACTGACCATCCCGCAGGACCTGCGGGCAATTGCCCGTTGCGGCGCGATATGGTTCGGACTAGACACTGAACCGCCACACCGGCCGAATGGCTATTGGCGGATCGGGGCGGCATTCACCGCAAGGGCTTGCCTGCAAGAGCTTTGTCGTTGACGGAAAATTAACCCTGATCCGCCAGTTTCGCCTTCACCAGACACCGCAAGAGGCGGCGGGCACCGGCCATCCGGAACCCGCTTTCGCGACACGGGTCAGGCCTGCCGGGCGCACTCTCCGCTTGAGCGTGCGGACGCATTCGACTATGGAACCGTCGGCGGGCATGCTATGCCAGTCTCCGCCGGCTCGGCCGTCTCAACCGCTTTGATAGAGTTCGTCAGCTCCATGCTCTCCAAACTGCTGGGCGTTCTGTCCGCCGACATGGCGATCGATCTGGGGACGGCCAACACCCTGGTCTATGTCAAGGGCCGCGGCATCGTCCTGAACGAACCGTCGGTCGTCGCCATTGCCAATGTGCGCGGCAAGAAGCAGGTCCTCGCCGTCGGTGACGAGGCGAAGATGATGCTTGGCCGAACCCCCGGCAACATCCAGGCCATCCGGCCGCTTCGCGACGGCGTCATCGCCGATTTCGAAGTCGCGGAGGAAATGATCAAGCATTTCATCCGCAAGGTTCACAACCGCCGCAGCTTCGCCAGTCCGCAGGTCATCATCTGCGTGCCGTCGGGCTCGACCGCGGTGGAACGCCGGGCGATCCAGGAATCGGCGGAGGCCGCAGGCGCCCGCCGGGTCTTCCTGATCGAGGAGCCGATGGCCGCCGCAATCGGTGCCGGGCTTCCGGTGACGGAACCGACGGGCTCGATGGTCGTCGACATCGGCGGCGGCACCACCGAGGTGGCCGTGCTGTCGCTGGGCGGCATCGTCTATTCGCGCTCCGTCCGTGTCGGCGGCGACAAGATGGACGAGGCCATCATCGGCTACATCCGCCGCAGCCACAATCTGCTGGTCGGCGAAGGCTCGGCCGAGCGGATCAAGAAGGAAATCGGCTCCGCCTGCCCGCCCGAGGACGGCGAGGGCCGCATCCTCGAGATCAAGGGCCGCGATCTGATGAACGGCGTGCCCAAGGAACTGATCATCTCCGAACGGCAGATCGCCGAGTCGCTGGCCGAACCCGTTTCGGCCATCGTCGAGGCGGTGAAGGTGGCTCTGGAACACACCGCTCCGGAACTGGCCGCCGACATCGTCGACAAGGGCATCGTGCTGACCGGTGGCGGCGCCCTGCTGGGCAACCTGGACTTCGTCCTGCGCCACGCCACCGGCCTGCCGGTGTCCATCGCCGACGATCCCCTCTCCTGCGTGGCGCTCGGCACCGGCCGCGCGCTGGAGGAGATGAAGACGCTGCGAAACGTCTTGGTCAGCGCTTACTGATTGGTGTATCCCTGATTGGAAGGCCTCCGGTCCGCCGCCCAACTCCCGGGCGGTGAGGGCCGGAGACGGACCGCGTATCTGGACGGGAATTTCCTGTGAAGTCACGCTCATCCGGCTCCGTCATCCGCCTTGCCGCGCCTTTGCGGGCCCTCGCGCAACGCTTCTCCTTTCTCCTGCTTGTCCTGACCTCCATCGCGCTGATGATGGTCGGCAAGATCGAGTCCGTGTCGGTGGACAGCGCCCGCGCCCGCGTGACCGACGCCTTCGCCCCAATCCTCGACGCCATCTCCCGCCCAGCCGCGACCGCGGCGCGCGTGGTCGAGTCCGTGGTGGAACTTGATAACGCCTTCGACGAGAACCAGCGCCTGAAGGCCGAGAACGCCAGACTGCTGCAGTGGAAGCAGGCGGCCTTGCGGCTGGAGGCGGAAAACAGCAGCCTGCGAAGCCTGCTGCGCGTCCGCCCGGACCCCTCTCTCACCTACATCGCCGCCCGCGTCATCGCGACCCCCGGCAGCTCCTTCGTCCGCACGCTGGTGGTGACCGCCGGCAAGCGCGACGGGGTGCGCAAGGGACAGGCGGCGCTGGCCGGGGCCGGTCTGGTGGGCCGGGTGATCGAGGTCGGCGAATGGTCCTCCCGCATCCTGCTGCTGACCGACATCAACGCCCGTGTCCCGGTGGTCCTGGCCAACACGCGCCAGCGCGCCATCCTGGCCGGTGACAATTCCGATCAGGCCAAGCTTCTCTATCTGCCGCCGGAGTCGCCGATCCAGGTGGGCGAGCAGGTGGTGACCTCGGGCGACGGCGGCCTCTTCCCGTCCGGCCTGCCGGTCGGCGTGGTGACCGCGGTCAGCGAGCGCGGCGTGCGCGTGCTGCCCAGTGCCGACCTGTCGCGGGTCGAACATCTGCGCCTGGTGGATTTCGGACTGCCCGGCACCGACCTGGACCCGTCACCGGAGTGGAAGTGAGCCGATCCGAGAGCGTCCCGGCGGGAAGGCCGCCGGTATGACGGCAACCTTCTGGCAACGGGTCGATAAGGCCGGGCGCAATCTGGCGCCCTTCGCCGTTACCGTCATGATGGTTCTGGTCGGCATGATCCCGCTGCCGGTCCCGGGCTACGCCCCGGTGGCGCCGAACCTGACGCTGGTTTCCGTCTATTACTGGACGATCCACAGGCCTGACCTGATGCGTCCGGGGGTGGCCTTTCTGATCGGGCTGCTGCAGGATTTCCTGATCGGCGGACCGCTGGGCGTCAATGCCCTGCTGCTGATCGTGGCGCAATGGGCTGTGCTGAACCAGCGCCGGGTTTTCCTGGCAAGCACCTTCGCGCTGCTGTGGTTCGGCTTCACCCTGGTGATGGCCGGCGCCGTGGTGCTGCAATGGCTGGCCTTCTCCGCGCTGGATGCCGCCGCGCTGTCGATCCTGCCGGCGCTGTTCCAGGGCTTGCTGACGGTGGCGGTGTTTCCTGCGGTGGGGTGGCTGCTGATCCGCGTCCACCGTGCGTTCTTGAACGGGTAAAGGGTCCCGGCGGTTTCATGAGTTCGATCGATCGCGATACCGACCGCTCCCGCCTGCTGGCGCGCCGCGCCCTGGTGTTGGGCGGCATCAAGCTGGCCGGATTGTCCGCGCTGGTCGGTCGGCTCTATTACCTGCAGGTGGTCGAATCCGCGCGCTACACCATGCTGGCGGAGGAGAACCGCATCAGCCTGCGGCTGATCGCCCCGTCGCGCGGCAACATCGTCGACCGGTTCGGCGTGCCCCTGGCGGTGAACCAGCAGAACTACCGGGTCGTCGTGGTGTCGGAGCGCACCCACAACATCCAGGAGACGCTCGACAAGATCTCCCGCATCGTTCCGCTGACCGACGGCGACCGCCGCCGCGTGCTGCGCGAACTGCACCGCAAGCGCCGCTTCGTCCCGGTCACCGTGCGCGAGAACCTGACATGGGAGCAGGTGGCGACGCTGGAGACCAACACCCCCGACCTGCCGGGCGTATCGATCGAGGTGGGCGAACTGCGCCACTATCCGCAGGCAGAGGCGACCGCCCATATCCTGGGCTATGTCGGCGCGGTGTCGGAAGCGGAGTTGAGCGGCAACAGCGATCCGGTGCTGTCTCTCCCCGGCTTCCGCATCGGCAAGGCCGGCATCGAGAAGTTTCACGAGAAGGTTCTGCGCGGCACCGCCGGCACCAGCCAGCTGGAGGTCAATGCGGTCGGCCGCGTCATCCGCGAACTGTCGCGCGACGAGGGGCAGTCGGGCCGCGAGATTCAGCTGACCATCGACATGACGCTTCAGCGCTTCGTGCAGGAACGCCTGTCGCAGGAGGTCAGCGCATCGGCGGTGGTGATGGACGTTCACACCGGCGGCATTTATGCGCTCTGCTCCCATCCCAGCTATGACCCCAACCAGTTCACCATGGGCATCAGCGCCGAACTGTGGGAGGAGTTGCTGTCCAACCAGGCGACACCGCTGAACAACAAGGCGGTGGTCGGCCAGTATCCGCCGGGCTCCACCTTCAAGATGATGGCGGCGCTGGCGGCTCTCGAATCGGGAATCGTCAGCAGCCGGCACACCGTCTACTGTCCTGGCCACATGGAACTGGGCGACCATCGCTTCCACTGTTGGAAACGCGGCGGCCACGGCACGGTCGATTTCGTCGGGGCGCTGCGCCACTCCTGCGACGTGTTCTTCTACGACGTGTCGCGCCGCATCGGCATCGACCGCATCTCCGAGATGTCCAACCGCTTCGGCCTGGGCGCCCGCACCGGCATCGACCTGCCGCATGAACGTGCCGGGCTGATGCCATCCATCGCCTGGAAGAAGGCGACCCTGGGCAAGGGCTGGGATATGGGCGAGACGCTGGTCGCCTCCATCGGCCAGGGCTATGTGCTGGCGACGCCGCTTCAGTTGGCGGTGATGACCTGCCGGCTGGCCAATGGCGGCTATGCGGTCAAGCCGCACCTGACCAAGCAGATCAAGACCGTCAGCGGCGAACAGACCGCCTGGCCGAGCATCGGCGTGAAGAAGGAGAATC
>JBKHVJ010000402.1:0-12934 GCA_046570145.1 Alphaproteobacteria bacterium | reverse complement strand
CGACGTTCAGTAGGCGCCCAGCGAACGGGCGATGGCGGTGAACTCCTCCGCTACCCAGCCTTCGCGCTCGATCAGGTATCCCATTAGGCGCTTCAGCGCCGCCTCGCAAGCCACGGCACGCTCCGCGTCGGACAGACCGGCGCCGGTAAGACGGGCGACGGCGTCATCGACGACCAGTTGGCCCTTGTCGGGGTCGGCTTGACTCATGACGGGAAACAACCTGAGGGTGGTGTCGGCGATTTTCTGCGGGACCATGGGGGGCCGCCTTCATGCTGGACGCGTTGCCTGTCAGGATAATGGGCTCACAACTCCTGAGCGGGAAGGAGCGATTTAGCCCTTAAATGAAATAAATTTAGTCAGCATTTGATACAACTCGTTTCAATGTCACCCTGCAGGGGCCGAGCGGTTGCGACGTACGCCGCGCGGCGGTGCATCGACACAGCTCGACAGAATATGTCACTACATATCAGTAGCAATAATCACTGCTAGTACCTAAAGTTACGCCGATTCAGCAGCGCCCGTGAACGCCATGGCCGGCCGCCCCAACCGCAGCGCCTCCTTACAGACCGTCCCGTTCCATGCTGCCGAACCCGATCCGGCGGCCGTCAGCCTCGACAAGGTCAAGGCGATCCTGGCGCCGCTCGATCGCGCGCAGAAGTCCAAGCTGTTCGAACTGGTGCAGGCCGGGCATCTGGAAGACGACCAGATGACGGTCGAGATCGGCCGACTGATCGTCGCCATGCTGAACGGCCCGCGCACCGAACATGCACGCCGCATCTGGACCGGCTGGTTCGACCCGGTGATGCTGCGCACGGATGCACTGATGCTGGCGGAAGCGCGGCCGCCCGGCTGCATGCATGTGGTCGATGCCAGCGCCTGGTGGTTCGCCCTGCTGCCGCACCTGCGCGAGTTGGCCGGCCGGGTGCAGGCCGACATCGCCGCGCGGGCCAGCGAACATCCGCTCGATGCCGTCCTCGCCTCCCCCGCCGCGGCGGACTGGGCGGAGGAGCTTCGCGTCCGCTCGCTCGCGATCCTCCGCCAGCGCGGCGGAGCCGGCACGCTGCTGGCGACCGCGAATGCCGAGCGGATCACCCTGCTGCGCAAGCGCGGCCTGACCAGCGTGGCGCCGCTGTCGATGGGCGATCTGGCCATGCTGGACGCGATGCTGGGGCACGCGCCGCTGTGGCGCGGAGCCGTGCGCCCGCGCGACACCATCGGTCTCCTTCACGCGGTTTCGGAGATGGCGCAGCAGGGCGGAACGCCGGACGGCGCCCTGTTCTACGCCGTGTCCCTGGTGAACGGGTCGCGCGATCCCGACCAGGCGCTGGCGCTCTATGGCCAGTTTCCGAACTCGCCCCTGGTGGAGGTGGCGGTGGGCCATGTCCAGTTCGCCTGGCAATGCCTGCGCCAGAAGCTGGAGGATCTCCATCTCGGCCGGCCAGCCCCGCCGCAGTTGACCGCGGGCGAGACGGTGGACCGCCTGCAGGAGCGCGCCTTCCGCTGGTACGACGCGCTGCAGAGTTTCGGGGTGGAGCGCGGCGGCCGGAACTGGGCTGCGGTGTCCGCCGCTGTCGGCCGCGTCACCGGTCTGGTGGAGGGAGAGGTGGTGCCGGTGCTGAGCCATCGCCTGCTGACCCTCAACGCCAGCGCGTCGGCCCGCCATTTGATCGAGCCGGTACGCTTCATCAACGGGTTCAACCACCGGCTGCGGCGCCGCGGCATCGCCGCCTCCACCAACCCCTGGCTGACCGCCATCGGCGAACATCTGGCCGGCCTGTTCCGCCAGATCGGCAGCTATGGACGCGACGACGCGCTGTCCGCCATGGCCGAACTGTGCGAACTGGCGGAAGAGACCGGCTACCCCATCGAAATCACCGCCATCGACAAGACCCTGCTGGCCATCGTCGAACGGGCGCTGCGCGACGGGCGCGAACTCAATGCCGGGGAAAACCGGCTGATCGAGCGTGTGGTGACCGTCGCGATGGAGGAGCGGCGCAAATGCCGCTGGTGGGTGTCGGGCGAACTGATCAGCCTGTTGGACGCCGCCCAACAGCGCGGGATCGGTACCGCCGGCTCCTAAGGGCGGCGCCATCCGCAGCGATGGCGACCAATTGAGGTGGTGGACAGCCCGTCCTCCACGTCATTCCAATCCTGTGCCGCTCCCATTCAGCGGATGACTTACGGCATCGCGGAAGCGTGGCCTTGACGGACATCGCCCCACCGACGGGCGGTACGGCGGAACCTGTCGTCATCGGGCCGGTTGCACATAACCGGAAGGTCGGCAGCCACGCCAATTTTCAAAAGTCATGCCCGGTCTGACCTTAAGACCAATCCGCTGAAAGACCCGCGCCATGAGCATCGACGGACTGTCGGACGACGAGAACACCCCACATTACGATGCGCCCGCCGGCGGCTGGGGCTCGGTCGGCTCCATGGCCCGGATCATGGGAGAGGAGCGGCCGACCCCCGCCGTGCTCGACACGCTGCGTCGGCAAAACAAGCCCGGCGGCTTCATGTGCGTATCCTGCGCCTGGGGAAAGCCGGCCGAACCGCACACCTTCGAGTTCTGCGAGAACGGCGCCAAGGCGACGATCTGGGAGCTGACCAGCCGGCGCTGCACGCCTGAATTCTTTGCCGAACACACGGTCAGCGAACTGAAGGGCTGGAAGGACCACGACCTGGAGCAGCAGGGGCGGCTGACCCACCCCATGCGCTACGACCGCGCCACCGACCGCTATGTGCCCTGCAGCTGGGAGGACGCCTTCGCCGCAATCGGTGCGGAACTTCGGGCCATGCATCCGGAACAGGCTGTCTTCTACGCCTCCGGCCGCGCCAGCCTGGAGACCTCCTACCTCTATGCGCTGTTCGCGCGGTTGTACGGGCACAACAACCTGCCCGACAGCTCCAACATGTGCCACGAGACGACCTCGGTCGGCCTGAAGAAGGTGATCGGATCGCCGGTCGGCACCTGCGTGCTGGACGATTTCGACAGCTGCGACTCCATCTTCTTCTTCGGCCAGAACACCGGCTCCAACAGTCCCCGCCTTCTCCACCCGCTGCAGCAGGCGGTGAAGCGCGGAGCGAAGATCGTCACCTTCAACCCCGTGCGGGAGAAGGGCCTGGAGACCTTCCGCAATCCGCAGAGCCCGCTGGAGATGCTGACCGGCAAGGACACGCAAATCTCGACGCTCTATTTCCAGGTCAAGGCCGGCGGCGACATCGCCGCGATCACCGGCCTGATCAAGCATGTGCTGGCAGCCGAGGATGCGCGCCGGTCCGGTCAGAAGCGGCATGTCATCGACCCGGACTTCATCGCGCAGCACACCGTCGGCTTCGACGAGATGAAGGCGCGGGTGGAGGCCGTCGGCTGGGATGAGATCGAACGGGAATCCGGCCTGACCCGCGAAGACCTGAAACAGGCCGCCGACATCTACATCGAGGCCGACCGCTCCATCGCCATGTACGGCATGGGCCTGACCCAGCATGTGCGGGGCTCTGAGACGCTGGCAGCCCTGGTGAATCTGTGGCTGCTGAAGGGCAACATCGGGCGCGACGGCACCGGCGTCTCGCCGGTCCGCGGCCATTCCAACGTCCAGGGCCAGCGCACCGTCGGCATCTCCGAAAAGCCGGAGCTGGTGCCGCTCGACCGGCTGGCCGAACAGTTCGGCTTCGAACCGCCACGCAAGGAGGGTCTGAACACCGTCAAGGCCTGCGAGAAGATCCTGTCGGGCGAGGTGAAGGCCTTCATCGGGTTGGGCGGCAATTTCGTCCGCGCCATTCCGGAACGCGCGCGGATGGAGGCGGCATGGCCCCGCATGCGCCTGACCGTCCAGATCGCGACCAAGCTGAACCGCAGCCACCTGATCAACGGCGAAGTCGCCTTTCTGCTGCCCTGCCTCGGCCGCTCGGAGGAGGATTTGCAGAAAAGCGGCGCCCAGGCGGTGACGATGGAGGACAGCCTGAGCTGCATCCACGGCTCGCTCGGCAACAACACGCCGGCCAGCCCCGATCTGAAATCGGAGGTCGCCATCGTCGCCGGCATGGCAAAGGCGACCTTGCCGCCGAACCCGAAAGTCGAATGGGACGGGTGGGTGGCCGATTATCGCCGCATCCGCGCCCTGATCGAAGAGACCTATCCCGACGAATTCCACCACTTCAACGAACGGGTCTTCACGCCGGGTGGCTTCTATCGCGGCAATCCCGCGCGCGAACGGATCTGGAAGACCCCGTCGGGCAAGGCCCATTTCACCCCGCCGGGGCATCTGCGCGCGATCGGGTTCGAAGACGCGCCGGGCCGCTTCCGGCTGATCACCATGCGATCCAACGACCAGTTCAACACCACGATCTACGGCTATTCCGACCGGCTGCGCGGGATCGAGGGAACGCGCGACGTGCTGTTGATGAACCCGGCCGACATCGCCGCGGCCGGGCTGTGGGAGGGGCAGGTGGTCGGGCTTGCCGGCGATGCCGGCGACGGCGTCGACCGGCGGGTGAACGGGCTGACGGTCACGCCCTTCCGGCTGCCGCGCGGCTGCGTCGGTTCCTACTATCCGGAGATGAACCCGCTGATCCCGCTCTGGTACCATGACGAGGCGTCGGAGACCCCCGCCGCCAAGGGCGTGCCGGTGCGCATCGTCACCGACACGCCGGCACGGCCCTGACGGACCGCGCGCAGGTCACACCATCGAATCAAGCTCCCGGCGCCGGGAGTCCGACAGGCCGAGGCGGGCGGCGAGGTAGGCCAGATACTGGCGGTCGACCTCGCTGCCGCCGCGCACCGCCAATTCGGAGGCGAGGTAGACCTGTTCGGCCGTGTCGGGATCGCGCACCTCGCGAACGATGTCGTCCATCGGGCGCGGGGACCGCAACTCCGCCTCGACGATCCGCCGGTCTTCGAGATCGGCCTGGGCGGCGTCCAGACTGTCGAGGATGCGGCGCTGCTCGTCAGGCGATATCCGGCCGTCCGCATTCGCCGCGGCGATCATGGCGCGGATCAGCAGAAGCGCCTTTGCATCGCCCAGATCCGGTTCCGGCGTGCCGCCGCGCAGCACCCCGGCCAAGCGATCGCCAAGGCCGCCCGCCGCACCGCCGCCCATGACGCTGCCACCCATGGAACCGCCCCCCTGGGAACCGCCCCCCATGGAACCACCCAAGGCGCCGCCAAACACCCCACCCAGCCCCAGCCGGTCGAGGATGCCGCCCAGCGGACCGCTCGCAGCGGGGGGAGGCGGCCGCGATCCGGTCGGAGCCGGCTTCTGGCTGTCCTGATAAGCGCGGTAGGCGAGATAAGCCAGCGAAGCGAGCCCGGCTTTCTGAAGCAGTCCCGAACTGGCACCGCCCGCCAGTCCGCCTCCGAGTCCGCCCAACCCTGCGGCCGGACCGTGGGGAATTCCATGCGGACCGCCATAGCCGTGACCGTAGAGGTGCTTCTTTTTCTTCTTCCCCTTCTTGCCGAGGAGCAGAGGCATCGCAGCGGCAAAGGCCGGCCCCCGGCCGGTCCGGCCGGCTAGCCCATTGGCCAGGATGACGCCGAGGACTTTGCTCAGGTTGCTCATCGTTCCCTTCCTCGTTGGGGTTCAAGGGCTGACGCAGGAAAGACCAGTCCCGGCCAAGGCCGGGAGCCCCTGGCCGGGAGCCGTAGACATGGGGTCGTTCCAGGCCAATGAAACCCGCCGCCTCTCAAGAATGATGTGTCGCGCCATCCAGGGCGCCCGTCCGCCCAATTCCGCACCACCGACCTGCAGAAGCTGAACGACAGCTTCGGCGTCAGTCGCCATTGGACGCCGCAGGGCTGCTGATCGACGACACGTGGCGACGCGGCCCGCCCAGATCATCGACCAGGGCGGGCGCTCAGACTTTCCCGGGCGTTGCGGCAGCGGCCGAGCAGCGCCTCACGGTCGCGGTCGAGGAAATCGCCGCGCTTCCCTTCCTCCTCGACCAGAGCGATCTGATCCAGCAAAGGCCGCAGCCGTGCTTCGTCGCAAGCGTAGGGAGCGAGGGTCGCGAGGACATCAACCACCCGGATCAGCACCGCCGGCACTCCCGCTCCCGCCTGACGGATCTGGTCGAAGGCGGCGCGCACCAGACCATCATGGTCCGTCACGTCGCGGACGATCCGCACCTGCTGCCGGCCATCGCGAAGCAGCGCCGCCTCCAGCGGCCGCTCGAAGATGCGCGACAGGGCGGACGACAACATGTCGATCACGGTCAGGGCCGTATAGACGTCGTTGATCCCCGGCGACAGGGCACGCAAAGCCATCTCCACCAGTTGACGGATGCCATATTCCAAGTCCTGGGTCGGTGTCCGTTCCATCCCGATGATGAAGGCTTTCTCCAACGTCTCGCGCAATGCATCGCTGCAGGCTTCCGGCGGGTGCACCGCGACATGGTATCCGCGCGCAAGCACGAAATGCCCGGGGCGAACGTCGAGCCAGATGACCGCATCGGCTTCGCAGGCGATGCGCACCATCATGTCGAAATCGACAGCCTGGATGTATCCGTCGCGCCCCAGCCCGATCCGCGCCGCATCGGCCGGCACCGGCGGCGGCATCTCGGGCGTCCCCTTCTCCGGCAGCAGCAGATCGATGGATCCCCGCAGCTGGTGGGAAACGGAGCGCACGGCGTTGTCGTACATGATCGACCGCGCCAGTTTGTGAACGTAGAACAGCAGGACGAACAGGCACAGGGCCGACAGGGCCGTGCCGATGCTGATCGCGAAATGGGGTATCGCGTTGTCGGAGGGGGCACCGATGCTGCGGAAAACCACCAGCAGATAGAGGATCGTCGCGACGAACAGTCCAAGCACCGTCTGGGTCTGGGGATCGCCGATGAAGTTCCGCACCAGACGGGGACCCAACTGGCCGGCGGCCAGGGTCAGCACCACGACGGTGATGGAGACCACCAGCGACGTCATGGTGATGATGCCGGACAGCAGTGCCCCCAGCAGTTGGCGTGCGCTTTCGGGATCGCCGCTGTAGATCAGCCACAGCTCGGCCGCCCCGTCGGGCAGCATCTCACCTTCGGTGACGAGAAGCACGGCCAGCGCCGCCGCCGCGATGCTCATCAGCAGCGGCACGAACCACAGGCTTTCACGCAGGAACATCCAGTAAAAGCGCAGGCGGCCCTTCAATCGATTCACCCCGGCGGAAGCGGAACGGACTGCGAGCGGCCTTCCCGCCGCGGCAGAGGGCTAACATGGTCCTTCCCGGCCTCGCGTGCAGGCTCTACGGCATCTGCCACGCCCTTTGCCTGCCGACCGGAGCATCGGTGGGGGGTGCCCGCCACTTTTGCGGCGGAACCGTGATCCGGAACTCCCGGCCGCAAGATTGGAGCCGATTGCCATCTTCGCAAAAGATCCGCGGGAACCGAAGATGCGCCGTCGGGTTGTCGTGGGCAGGCCCTGCAGTCAAATCCGGAACGGACGTGAAGTTCCGGTCCTTCTGGGGGGGTGAAATCCTCAAAATCACTGAATGGAGTGGACCGATGCGACACGCCCTCATCCTGGCGAGCGCTTCCCTGACCATGATCCTCGCCGGCTGCGCTTCCGATTCCAACAGCGGCTATGGCACTTCCGGCAGTTCGGGCGTGAACGAACAGGTCACATCGCCCGATACCCGCGGCATGGGCCAGAGCATGTCCAAGGAGTCGCTGAACAATCCAAGCCGGGCCGGCTCCGGTTCCAGCGGCACGGCCTACGAGGACAACGAGTCCATCTCGCCGAACGAGCGCGGTATGGGCGAGGGCATGACGCGCCGTTCGCTGCCCAACACCGCCGGTTCGTCCTCCCCGTCCTGGTAAGACCGCGGCCCGCCGGTGTTTGATGAAGGATCGCCTCCGCGATGCCGCGGAATCGATCCCACATCGACGGTTGCCCATGAGCGACGGCAAGGGGGCACCATTCCGCGACCGTGCGCGACCGGATAGGCACAGCACTGGCGCAGGCTGGTGACGCGATCGCAAAACAAAGCGGGCTGGGGATGGGGTTGGTCGGCTTCGTGCTGCTCGCCTTCGCCACCGCGCTGCTGTTCCTGGCCGACGTGACCTGTTCCGGCGGGCCGGTCCTGTCCGAAGGCAGGACGTTCGAAGCGGTGGCGACGCTGCTGGCCAGCCTGCTGACCGCCCTCTTCATCATCGGTCTTCTGGAACGGCAGGATCGAACCATTCTGCGGATGGGCTACGATTCGGTTGCGGCGATCATCCTCTACGCCCTGGGTCTCGTGGTTCTCTTTCCTTTCGCACAATGAAGGCAAATCCCTGCCGCTCCGGATTGGGCCGGCTGGTTCAACAAGCGGCGCATCCTCGAACCCGTCGGCACGCCTTCGGACCGGCCCATCACGACCCCCGCGAACGATCCGCTCTAGGCCGCGCGGATCTCCGCCAGAAACGTCTCCAGCTCATGCTTCAGCAAAGCGGCATCGGCTGCCAGGGCATCGGCGGACAGCGTGACTTGCTTGGCGGCAACCCCACTCTCGCGCTCGGCATTCTCGATGTCGATCACGCTGCGTGAAACGTCACTGGTTCCGATCGCCGCTTGCTGGGCATTGCGGCTGATCTCGTCGGTTGCCGCGCTCTGCTGTTCGACCGAGACGGCCATCTCTGCGGCCGACCGGTCGATCTGCTCGACTTGACCGATGATGCCACGCATCGCCTCCACCGTCCGGCCGGACGCGGCTTTCACTGTGCTGATCTGCTGCCCGATCTGCTCGGTCATCGCATGCGTCTGACTTGCCAGATTCTTGACTTCGCTGGCGACCACGGCAAATCCCTTGCCGGCCTCGCCCGCGCGCGCCGCCTCGATCGTGGCGTTCAGAGCCAGCAGATTGGTCTGCGAGGCGACCGCATTGATTGATGCAACGACCTGGTCCACCTGCTCGATGGCGGTCGACAACGCGTCCATATGACTGCGGGCCTGCTCCGCCCGTTCGGCGGTCATCTTCGACCGCTGGGCCGCCTGCGCCACCCGTCCCGACAGATCGCGGATCGCCGTCGACATCTCCTCGGCGGCGGATGCGACGGCCTGGACATTGACCGATGCCTGCTCGGAGGTCGATGCCACCGACGTGCACTCCTGCTCGGCCTTCTGGACCGCCCCGGACAGGTGCGATGCCGTTTCCCGGAAGTCTTGTGCGGACTGGCCGAGCTGATCGACGATGCGGCCGACCCTGGTTTCGAACCGGTTGGCCAGATCGAACACCGCTTCCCGCTTCTCCGCGGCCGCCTGGCCGGCGGCGGTCCTGCGCTCCTGCTCCATCTGCCTGTTGCGCAGGATGTTCTCCTTGAAGACCTCGAGAGTGCGCGCCATGCCGCCGATCTCATCCCGCCGCCCGCGTTCCGGCACCTCGGCATCCAGATCCTGGTCCGCCAGCCGCAGCATGACGCCATGCACGCGCGACAGCGGGCGCGTCACACTGCGGGCAACCGCCCAACCCAACAGAAGCGCAAGGCAGGAGATCCCGGCCACGACCAGCCCGAACACCGAAATCATGCCGATGAAGGCCGAGCGCAGGTCGTCGGTGTAGACACCGCTGCCAACCACCCAATCCCAGGGCTTGAAATGGACCGAATAGGCCAGCTTCTCGAAGGTCGGCCCCTTGGGATCGTTGGGCCGGGGCCATTCGTAGGTCACGAATTCCGGAACCGGCGTCAGGGCGCCGCGCACCGCCTCGCGGATGACGTAGACGCCGTTGCGGTCGCGGATCTCCGCCCCGCTCTTGCCGATCAGTGCCGGATTGGCATGCATGACGCTGACGATCTGCGAGGTCCAGATCCACAGATATTCGCCGTCGGCGTAGCGGATGGCACCGATTGCCGTCTTGGCGCGGTCTTTGGCCTCCTCCTCGCTCATCGCGCCGTCCTGAGACAGCCTGTAGAAGCGTTCCGCGATGCTGTTGCCGCTTTGCGCGATGAAACGGACACTGTTCATACGCTGCTCGACCAGCGCACGGTTGACGAAATGGCCGCCGACCGCGGCAGTCAATCCCGCAGCGATGATCGACAGTGACGCCAGAAATCCGATGCGCCACCGTAATGGCAGTTCCGAGATGCGCATGCCCTCAATCCTTCCTCTTGATCCGCCTGGTCCGGACCGGCTCCCGGCGGCGGATCGATGCCCCGCCACCATGGGCGGAAGCCTCCAACGACCGTTGAACAATGCCGGTGATTGGATGCGGATGGCGACGCGGCCGCGCTTGCAACCGCGCCGCCGGATCTGCTTCAGCCCCGTTCGACGCAGAGGGCCACGCCCATGCCGCCGCCGATGCACAGGGTGGCAAGGCCCTTCTTGGCGTCGCGCCGGCCCATCTCGTGCAGCAGGCTGACCAGGATGCGCGCGCCCGACGCGCCGATGGGATGGCCGAGCGCGATGGCACCGCCATTGACGTTCACCCGGTCCTCGTCCCAGCCCATCCCGGCATTGACCGCCAGCGCCTGCGCCGCGAAGGCCTCGTTGGCCTCGATCAGGTCGAGCTCGTCCACCGACCAACCGGCCTTCTGCAAGGCCAGCTTCGAAGCCGGGATCGGCCCGGTGCCCATGATGGCCGGATCGACGCCCGCCGTCGCCCAGGAGGCGATGCGCGCCAGCGGCGTCAGACCGCGCCGCTTGGCGTTCTCCGCCGTCATCAGCACCAGCGCCGCCGCCCCGTCATTCAGGCCCGACGCATTGCCGGCGGTCACCGTGCCGTCCCTGGCGAAGGCCGGGCGCAGCTTGGCCAGCGCCTCCAGCGTGGTGCCGTGCTTGGGATACTCGTCGCTGTCCACCACGGTGTCGCCCTTGCGGCCCTTGATGGTCACCGGCACGATCTCGTCCCGGAAGCGGCCGGCCTTCTGCGCGGCTTCCGCCTTCTGCTGCGAGGCCAGCGCGAACAAATCCTGCCGCTCGCGGCTCAACTCCCAGGCACGGGCGACATTCTCGGCGGTGGTGCCCATGTGGTAGCCGTGGAAGGCCTCCCACAGCCCGTCCCGGATCATGCTGTCGAGCATCTCGGCGGTACCCATCTTGGTGCCGTTGCGCAGATGCATGAGGTGGGGCGACAGGCTCATGTTCTCCTGGCCGCCGACCACCATCACCTCGGCGTCGCCGCAGCGGATCGCCTGCCAGCCGAGCGCGACAGCGCGCAGGCCGGAGCCGCAGACCTGATTGATGCCGAAGGCGGTCTTCTCGACCGGAATGCCGGCCTTCACCGCGGCCTGGCGGGCGGGGTTCTGGCCCTGGCCGGCGGTGAGCACCTGGCCCAGGATCACCTCCGTCACCTCGGCGGCGTCGGTGTGGGCGCGCGACAGCGCCTCGCGGATCGCGGCGGCGCCAAGCTCATGGGCGGGGACGGCGGCCAGCCCGCCGTTGAAACTGCCGATGGCGGTGCGGACCGCGCTGGCGATGACGATCTCGGTCATGGAGGACTCCTCCGGAACGGTGTGTCTTGCAGGATGGAAGGCCGCCGCGCCCGTCCGGCGGGCGCGGCGGCCGGTTGGTCGCAAAGGCTCAGAGGTAAAGGCCGATCAGGAAGATGGGCAGCGTGATGACCAGCGCCGTCGCGCAATAGCCCATGATGTCGCGCACCCCCAGCCCGGCGATGGCGAGCGCCGGCAGCGCCCAGAAGGGCTGCGCCATGTTCATCCATTCCTCGCCATAGGCGATGGCCATCGCCGCCTTGCCGAGATCGACGCCGAGCTGCTGGGCCGCCGGCATGATGAAGGGACCCTGCACCACCCAATGGCCGCCGCCCGACGGGACGGCGAAGTTGATCAGGCCCGACGACAGGAATGCCAGGACCGGGAAGGTCTCCTTGTTGGCGATGTCGACGAACAGGTTGGTGATCAGCCCGCCCAGGCCGGAATGCTCCATCATGATCTGGATGCCGGCATAGAAGGGGAACTGCACCATGATGCCGGCGGTGCCGCGGGCGGCGTTGGCGACGGCGCGGGCATAGGCCATCGGCGTGCCGTGCAGGATCAGACCGGCCACCAGCATGATCAGGTTGACCGTGTTGATGTTGAGGTCGAAGCCCTTGGCCTGGAAATGCAGGAACAGGTAGCCGATGCCCAGTGCGGCGACGACGAAGCCGAGGACGCGGCTCTCCTCCAGCTTTTCCGCCGGGCTGGCGTCGGGGCCGAGCACGCGCTTGGTCGAGGGTTCCGGCTTCAGCAGCGCCGGGTCGACCGCCACCACCTCATGCGGCTTCGGGTGCATCATCCAGCAGATCAGCGGCAGGACGACGATCAGCGCCAGCGTGATGCCGACATTGTAGGTGGTGAAGATGGTGTCGGCGATCGGGATCAGGCCGACCGTCTTCTCCATCGGGTTGCCCTTGGTCGCGGCGACCAGCGGGACCGAGGCGGAGAAGCCGCCATGCCACGTCATGAAGCCGATATAGGCCGAGGCGATCAGCAGCCGGTAGTCGGATTTCGGGATGCGGCGCGCCACCTCGCGGGCGAACATGGCGCCGACGACGAGGCCGAAGCCCCAGTTGACGACGTTGGTCACGGCGGCGGCGAAGCAGACCAGCATGACACCCTGGGCCGGCGTCTTCGCGATGGAGGCTACCCGCCCCATGACGTTGCGCACCGGCTCGGAGCTGGCGAGCGCATGGCCGGTGACCAGCACCAGCGCCATCTGCATCGAGAAGGCCAGCAGGTTCCAGAAGCCGTTGCCCCACATGCGCACCAGATCGACCGGTCCGCTCGGCGTCAGCCACCAGGCGAAGCCGAAGGTCAGCACGGTCAGGATGATGGCGAAGATCAGCGGGTCGGGCAGATAGCGGCTGACCAGCCAGGTCAGGGCGCGGGAGATCGGCGTGATCGGGTTGAATCGGGCGCTGGCATCCGGCGCCGGCGGGGGTGCGGTGGTGACGCTCATGGCGGGTCTCCGGCACGAGGGGAGCCTTTCCGCGCCGTCGGGCAGACAGCCGGGCGGCGCGGGGACGGCGGCTCCCCGTTGCTC
>JBKHVJ010000401.1:0-2991 GCA_046570145.1 Alphaproteobacteria bacterium | reverse complement strand
GGCCCGACACGCCCAGCATGCCCGACTTGTGGTAGAGCAGCGTCTCCAGCTCGTCGGCGCCGTAGCCCTTCTCGCGCATCAGGTAGATCAGCACGCCGGGGTCGATGGCGCCCGGCCGGGTGCCCATCGGCACGCCGTCCAGCGCGGTGAAGCCCATGGTGGTGTCGACGCTGTGCCCGGCGCGCATGGCGCACAGGCTGGCACCGCTGCCGAGATGGCAGACCACCACATGCGCATTCGCCAGCTCCGGCGCCACCTGAGGCAGGCGGTGCGCGATGTACTCGTAACTCAGCCCGTGGAAGCCGTAGCGGCGGATGCCCTCCGCCGTCAGTTCGCGCGGAATGGCAAAGGTCTGCGACTGCCAGGGCTGGGTCTGGTGGAAGGCGGTGTCGAAGCAGGCCACCTGCGGCAGGGAAGGGTAAACCTGGGCCAGCGCCCGCATGGCGGCGATGTTGTGCGGCTCGTGCAGCGGAGCCAGCGGGATCAGCTCCTCCAACTGGTCGAGCACGGTCGGGGTGACGCGCACGGGAGCGGAGAAGCGGGTGCCGCCATGGACGACGCGATGGCCGGCGGCCACCAGCGTGGCGCCCTTCAGCGTGTCGCCGATCCAGTCGAGCAGATGGTGGAGCAGCTGCGGACGGCCCGGATTCTCACCGGCGGCCCAGCTGTGGTCGGCGATCTTGTGGCGGGCGGCGTCCTTCGCCTCGAAGCGGGGAGCCGTGCCGATGCCGGAGATCTGGCCGGTGACGACCGGCTCCAGCTCCGCGGCGCTGCCGCCACCCTTGTTTCCTGTTTGGAACACGCAGAACTTCAGGCTGGAGGAGCCGGCGTTGATGACGAGGCAGGCGTCGCTGCCGGAATTGGAATGTGCGGCCATGACGAAAGCGTCCTATTCGGCGGCCAGCGCGAGCTTCGGCTGGCGTTGAGCGGCGGCGACCAGCGAGGCGACGGCGCAGGAGGCGAGGCGCGCCCGCACATTGTCGGCGCGGCTGGCGAGGATGACCGGCACCTTTGCGCCCAGCACGATGCCGGCGAGATCGGCGTTGGCCAGGAAGGAGAGCTGCTTGACCAGCATGTTGCCGGCCTCCAGGTCGGGGGCGAGCAGGATGTCGGGCTGGCCGGCGACCGGCGAGACGATGCCCTTGGTGCGGGCGGCCTCGGCGGAGATGGCGTTGTCGAAGGCCAGCGGGCCGTCGAGAATGCCGCCGGTGATCTGGCCGCGGTCCGCCATCTTGCAGAGCGCCGCCGCTTCCAGCGTGGTGTTGATCTTCGGGTTGATCGTCTCGACCGCCGACAGGATGGCGACGCGCGGGGTGGCGACGCCCAGCACCTTGGCGAGGTCGATGGCGTTCTGGACGATGTGGACCTTGTCTTCCAGCGTCGGGTAGATGTTGATCGCCGCGTCGGTGATCAGCAGCGTCTTGGAATAGGTCGGCACATTCATCAGGAAGACGTGGCTGATCCGGCTGGCGGTGCGCAGGCCGGTCTCCTTCTTCACCACCTCGCCCATCAGCTCGTCGGTGTGCAGGCTGCCCTTCATCACCGCTTCGGCCTCGCCGGTGCGGGCCAGCGCCACGGCGGCTGCCGCGGCGGCGCGGCTGTGGGCGGCGTCGACGATGCGGTAGCGGGCGATGTCGAGCCCGCCTGCCGCGGCGACCTTGCGGATGAGGGCTTCCGACCCGACCAGGATCGGCTCGATCAGGCCGGCCTGGGCGGCCTCGACCGCGCCCTGGAGGGAGCTGGCGTCGCAGGGATAGGCGACGGCGGTGACGACCGGCGGCAGCTCGTCGCACTTGGCGAGCAGGGCGTCGTGCTTGTCGTGGCGGATCATCTGGATCTGCGGCAGCTCATGCGCCGCGCGGATGACCTTCTGGGTCGGGGCGACGACTTCCGCGGTGCCCAGCACGACGACCTCGCCGTCCTGGTTGGTGCAGACGCAGTCGAAGACGACGACGTTCTTGGCCGGGCGCTTTTCGATGACGGTGACGGTGGCGGTGACGATGTCGCCGAGGCCGACCGGGCGGCGGAACTGCAGGCTCTGGCCGGCATAGAGCGATCCGGCGCCGGGCAGGTAGGTGCCGAGCACGCCGGAGATCAGGGAGCCCGACCACATGCCCGGGCCGATCACCTTCTGGAAGCGGCTGTCGGCCGCGAATTTCGGGTCCAGATGGGCCGGGTTGATGTTGCCCGACACGGTCGCGAACAACTCCACATCCATCAGCGTCAGCTGGCGGGAAAGGCTGGCCGTCTGGCCGATCTGAATCTCGTCGAAGGTCACATTCTCGACCACGGCGCCGATGCCGTTGCCGAACGCTTCACCACTGGCACGCATTTTTGAACACTCCGGTTGACCGGGTCGATCGAGCGGCCCGTTTTAAGGCTCGACAGGGCGGCGCCTGGAAAATCGGAAACGTTCCGCTGCCGGCTTGGGCCGGCTTTCTGCGCCGCGCGGGAACCATAGATATATTAGTATATTAAATGTGCATTGCAACATGGAACCAACGGAAACCCCGGCCCTTGACACTATGCCGCAGGTCTGTGGTGCGGCTGGGCGGGGAACCCCCCTTCCCCCGGGGAGAGAGTCGGGGGAAGGGGGCAGAAGGGCGAGCAATCTCAGCGATCACGACGCTCGCCGCCCGTCCTGGAAGTCCCTTTGGGCGCGGCCCTTCCGGTCCTTGTCGCCTCTCCGGGGGCGGGAGAGGGCGGGGTGGGACGGTCGCGGGGCAGGGGGCCTCAGGATCTCTGTGAATCAGGCCTTCAGGATGCCGCGGCCGGCGAAGCGGGCGGCGACACCCAGCTGTTCCTCGATGCGGATCAGCTGGTTGTACTTGGCCAGCCGGTCGGACCGGCTCAGCGAGCCGGTTTTGATCTGGCCGCAGTTGGTGGCGACGGCGAGGTCGGCGATGGTGCTGTCCTCGGTCTCGCCCGAGCGGTGCGACAGCACGGCGGTGTAGCCGGCCTTGTGCGCCATATCGACCGCTTCCAGCGTCT
>JBKHVJ010000400.1:0-16386 GCA_046570145.1 Alphaproteobacteria bacterium | reverse complement strand
GCCATCGCTGGCGGTTGTCGCCGCAGCCCTCGGAAAGAGCCGTCCGGTTCTCGCGTGGGCGGCGGGGGCTATCCGCGAGGTCGAAGGCCGGCTGAACCTGTCGCTGGCCGGCCGCGGCAACAACCTGATCGTGGTCGACAACCTGGACCGCGCCACGGTGGCGCAGCAGCGCGCCGTCCTGCGCGCGCTCGACAAGCATCGGGACGATCTCGAGATCCCCTTCGTCGTGGTCATGGACGACACCGCCCTGCGCACCGGATCGAACGATCCGGAACCTCCGGCAGAGTTGTTTCGCAAGGTGGTCGAACTGGAGATCCACATGCCGGCCCGCGGCATCGTGCAGACGGCGCGGATCGTCGGTACCATGGCCGACGAGTTGGCCCTGGCGGACGGGCTGTGGACCCGCCGTCGCCTCCGCGGCGATCTCGCCCGACTGTTCACGCTGCTGCCCTCGCCGGTTTCGCCGCGCACCATCGCCCGCTTCCTCAATGACCTGTGCAGCCGCTGCCGACAGCACGGCCTCGACCAGCCGGAGGACATCGCGGCGATGGCGCGGGTGCTGGCGATCGGGCAGGTCCTGCCACCCTTGCGGGCCGACCAGCACCGGATGGTCGAAGCACTTGCAGCCAACGACATCGGGAAACTCGAGCGTCTCTGGGACTCCCTTACGGGCGGTGGGCGCGGGCCGCTGCCGGTCGATGCCGCCCGGCTCTTCCACCTCACCCGCCATCTGATTCCCCATAACGGCGACTGGCAGCGCATTCTCGCGCCGGCTGCCCAGCCCCAGCCCGCCAAGGCGGAGGCACGAGCGCCCGTAGGGGATGCTGGCGCCAGCACCTTACCGATGTCTGCCGAGCACCTCCTGGCGCGGCGCCGACTGGTTCGGCGGCTGTCCGAAGTGCTGCCGCGCGTGATGGGCGGGTTCGGGTCGTGGGACTGGCGCAACCCTCGGGCGGACGAATCCCGGACGGCGGACCGAAGTCGCGATCTTCCCCAACTGTCGGCGGACGAGATCGCGGATGCCGCCTGGCCCGTAATGGAAGCCTTCTTCGCCGCTGCGAATTCCGCCACGGAACGGCTCCGCCTTTTCGACTATGTCCGGGAAACGCTGCGCGAGACGCTTGGCGCCGATCTCCGTCGGGTGTGGCTCGGCGACGCGGAGGTGCTGAGCGCCATGCACCCGTCGGCTCGCACCGCGCTCCTGCGCGAGGTCATCGACGGCGGTCGCGAGCCGGCGTTGCTTCTGGCGATGCCGCCGGAGCACCTGCCTTTCTACGACCGGATCCTGATCGTCACCGCCGCGGGGTTCGGCGCGCCCGACCGGCATTCCGTCGCTCCCTGGCTGGGCCATCGGGGAACCGAGAGCGAGCCGCTCGGATTGATCCGACCCAGCGCCATGCATTCTCCCAGCGCCGTGGTCGAGGCGGGATGGCCTCCCTTCCAAAGCGAGGATCGATCCATCGAGGATCCGATGGCTCGCGAAGAGTTGGCATGGCATTTCCGCACGTTGAAGGCGCTGCATGACCGGATGATTCCGGTGTTTCCCGCCTCGCTCGCACAGGCGCTGCTTGGCCGCCGCTGGCTACCGCACCAGGCGAATGCCCAGCCACTGGCCGTGCTCGAAGCGCTGTCGCATCTGGTGACCCGCGGGGCGGTAGCCGAGTTCTATCTCGCTGGCGCGCCCGGTGCCTGGAATGCCGAGGTGCTGAAAATCTTCGCCACCGGACGGGAAGAGGCTTTCCAGGATGTCGTCCGGGCGATTGCGCAACCGGCCGCCGTCATTCACAACGCCCGCCCGCCCATGGTGTGGTTCGCGCTGTTTCTGGCGGTGACCTTCGCCGAAGGTAACGAGGGAAAGGCACGGTGCCGGGAATGGTGGAATGCCTTGGCGCGGGGCGCCGCACCGGTCTGCGCCGACCCCTGGTTCATGGAGGTCCTGCTGCGGCCTCCCTATCCTTTGCCGATCGAGGATGCCGACGTCGTGAAAGCTCCGGTCATCGACGCGTTGTTCGGCAAGGCGTTGGCCGGATTCAACCTTTCAATCCCCAACCCCGATGTCGAAGAGCAGATCGTCGGCCCGCTCCGGGTCCGGTTGCTGCGCCGCACCGACGCCGCCCGGTGGGGAGAGGGAAAACCTCATGCAGCAGCATCACAGCCCGCTGAGATCAAAGAGGACCGTTGCGGCCACCGGCCTGAGGCGGACGCCAACGAAGGCATCGGTATATCGGCTTGAAATAAGAGAGTCCTGAAATCTTGGGGTGGATGACCGGAACATGTTTGGAAAAGTAGCTTTCCGCGATCGGCCCATCCGCTGCGGCGGTGCACCAACCGCCGAACGCCTGCCCGTTGAATTCTTGCTCAAAAGCCGTCGCCACGCCTTGGATGGCGACAGCTGCGGCATTGGCAGATTTTTGGATAATCGCTATCAATTATACTTTCAAAATTTGATTGTTTTCCATACTTAAATCCACCTAAGGATGAATGATTTCTTTGCCCACCAAGCCTTGGATGCATATCATCCGGCTTCTTTCCCGCAAGCTTGCCGGCCCTCATGACCGATACCATTCCCTCCCTGTCAAGCCTGACCCATGACCAGGTCCTGCAAACGCTGCTGGCGGGCGGGAGCGTCCGAACCTCCGCCGGCAGCGATCTCGCCTTCGACGAGCCGACGCGCCGCGTCCTCCATTTTTATACCCATCACGAAAAATGGCGCAAATGCTGGGAGGATGGTGAGGCGAAGAACGCCTCGGACCTGGAAATCCGGGCGTTGATCGAGGCGATCAAGACCGCGCCGACATGGCCGGAAGCCCCGGGATTGACGACGGATGACGGGGCGGCACATTGGGATCTGGTGGGAGCCGACATCAACCAGTTCGGCGGGTTGCACGCCCATTGCTCCTCGACAGGATCGCCTCCGGACGTCATCCGCTTGGACTTCGCGCGGCCCATCCAGCTTTTCCAGGGGCGCAACGGTGCCGGGAAGAGTCAGATCATCCGTGCGCTGGCCTGGGCCATGACCGGCAGGATCCCCCGGTCGCAGGGCGAACCGGCGGCGCTGCAGGGCATGATCGCCCATTACAACGCCCCGCCCACCGCCGGCGGCACACAGGAGCGCGCGTTCGACCTCCCGGTCATCGTCCCTTTCCCCGATGAGGCGGAGTTGGAAGCCTGCGGTGGCACTCCCCGGATCGACACCGCCGTCACCTTACGCTTCCACTGCCGGAAGACCGACGAAACGCGCCATATCCGGCGATGGGTGAAGCAGACAGCGCGGGGATTCGAGCACCCCGTCGAAACCATCGATCCCGCCACCGACAAGGGCAAGGGCACCGCCGCCGCCTCGGTCGCCGACGCGCTGGGCATTCCGCCGCTGGCGCTGGAAACCGCCGCGCTGACCTTGCTGCATCTGCCCTTCCTGCGACTGGAAGACAGCAACCCGCTGACCCAGGGCGTCGCCACCGTCACCGGCCTGCGGCCCCTGCAAGTGCTGGGGGAGCGGATCGGTGACAAGATCATCGGGACATGGCTGTCCAAGAACATCCCGGCTGCGGCGCGCAAACAGCAAACGGACATACAAGAGGCCTTCTCGCGCGAGGTCGAGCGGATCGCCGCACAGTTCACCGCCCATGCCCCGATTGCCCCGGCGCTGCTGCCCGCCCCTCCGCAAGAGGCGGACGGTGGCAAGGCCTGCGTGGACGTCCTGGCCGCCTTGGAAAAGGAAATCCTCGAACGCGAGCGCATTGTCGTACGGTCCATCGAGGAATCCACCGGCCTGACGCTGGCGGGGGACGATGTCACCGCCCTGACCGCCAAGGTGGATCATGCCCGCAAGGCGCTGACCCCCGACGCGGTGCGTGGTTTGCCGGAATATCGGAGCGTACAAAAGGGACTTGGGATCGATTCGTCCGTCATTTCCCGGGTCGATGCCGCGCTGGATGCCGCGCGCACCAGCGCCGCCGCGTTCGTGGCACTGGACACGGACCGGAAAACAGCGGCGCGAAGGCGGTTGTATTCTGCCATCGACCGATGGCGGAAATCCAACGCGTCCGAGGATTCCTGGCCGCCGGACGGCTGTCCGGTATGTGCCCGCCCCCTTGACGGTGAGGAAGACGGGATTCTCGGCCGTCCGATACGCACTGCACTGGAAGAGGCGGCGCACGATGAGGAGGCTTTGCATCTGGATGCTCTGGATTGGGAGCGCCAGACGCTGGCGCGTCTGAATGAGACCTGGCCACTGACAGTGCCGCCGATGTCGGATCGTCCCTCGACGCGGCTGCGGCGCTTCTTCACGACGGATGTGGTGGCCAAAGCCAACCTGACCGACGCTTTGAAGCCGCTGGCCGATACGCTTGTCGCCAGCTTTGAAGAACTGGCGGCTTCCTTCCCACCCGATACCCCGATCGGCAGGCGGAACCTGCCGCAACGTCTCGACACCGGTACAGTGGTGACGCGGATGAGCGTCATGTTGCACTGGAACGCCGACGCGCGCTGGTGGCTTCAGGCGGGGGAGGCGGTGGACCGGGTCATCGACGGGCTGTTCGGAACGGACGGCGTCATCACCCGGCGGCTCGATGCGCGTCTGGCCGCGCTGCACACCTATGATCCGGTCAGAACCGCCAAGGAGGGTATCGCCGCGCTGAAGGCGAAGAAGCAAAAATGGGATGAGCAGCAAGCCCTGATCGCCGACGCGGCGGCGACGGTGGAGGCCGCGCGGCCGCTCATGCGACTGGCGGAGCTGGTGCCGCAGGAGGTCGCCGCCCTGATGGAGCGGCTGGACACCGATACCGCGAAATGGACGGACGCCTTCTACGCCCCTGGCGGCGGCCCGTCGCCGGCCCTGCGCGGCAGCCGGGTCGAGGGGGAGTCGCTGCACATCCTGACCGAACGGGGCACCGTTCGGGCGAATGGGCGGGAGATCGTCAACGCCTCGCGTCTGCGGACCCATCTGTTCGCCTTCACGCTGGCGTTTCTGGCCCATCTGCGCCAGGGCGGCGGCGTGTCGCTGCTGTTGCTGGACGATCCTCAGTCGTTGGTGGACGAACACAACCAGCGCCGGCTCGCCGCCGGGCTGGGCGGGCTGCCGGAGGCCGGGTTCCGCCCCATCGTCACCACCTTCGATCAGCATTTCGCCGGCAGCCTGTTCCGGCAGGTGGATAACACCGACGCCATCGACTTCCGGCAGATCACCGCACGCTCCACCGGGCGGCCGCGCGCCTGCATCGAACAGCACGCCGACCGGCTGAAGCGCGTGTATGACGAGTGGAAGGCCGACGACGCCAACCTGCAACGCATCCGCGCCTTCTGCGGCGAGGCGCGGATCGTCCTGGAGCGTGATTTCCGCGATCTGGTGTGGCCCGGCCCGCTGGCGCTGACCGGCGGCGAGAGCCTGGAGGATCTGCGCGGGCGCCTGAACGCGCTGATCGGGCGCGGCGCCCCCTATGACGCGCCGGTGTTCCGCAGGCTGGCCAACCACCCGGCGCTCGACGACACGGATTTCCGCACCGCCACCAACTGGTCGCACCATCATGCGGAAGAGAACCTGCAACCGGTCCATGCCCTGTGCGTGCGCAAGCGGATGGGCGAACTGCAAGGCCTGATCGACGAGTGCCACCGCCGGCTCGACCGGGAGCTGGAAAAGGGGCCGCTGCGCCTTTCGCCGACGATCATCCCGTTTCCCGAACATTCCTGCCCGGCGCGGCAGTTGCCCGTGATCGGAGCGGCGGCGGCGCGCGACCATGCGGCGGTGGATGCCGACGCGGCGGTTCCGCCGGAAGAGGGGGTGGTCGGCCTGGAACCGGGGCGGCATGCCGTCGCCAGCATCGGCACGACACTCGACTGGCTGCCGATGCTGCTGAATGCCGGGGATCTGCTGATCCTGGACCGCCGGACACGCCCCGCCGCCGGGCGGCTCGCCGTTGGCTGGAACGGCGAAACCGGACGGCCCAGCGTCGGCTGGTATCAGAAGACCGGAGGCGACGGCTTTGTCCTGCACGGCGATCCCGGCACCTCCCACGTCAAGAGCGGGCAGGCCCCGGCATGGGAGTGTTACGCCGTCGCCGGGATTCTGTTCGGGCGAGGCGTTCCCGGCTTGGCCCCGCCCTTGACCTTCCAGGACGCCGATGGCGATCTCTTCCACGGTATCGACGGATCGGTGGATGTGCTGGCCGGGCGCAGCGCCGTTCCGCTGGCGTGGCCGGGCGACCACGCGCTGGTCGGCCCGCCGTTGCCGATCGAGGGGGCGGGACCGCCGCCGGGCAGCATCGTCGCCGTGGAACTGGACGACGGAACGGGGGAGATCACGCGGGAGATCAAGCGGCTCGGCCGGCGCCTCGACCCGGAAGGCCGGGTCCGCATGCTGGAAAGCCTGGGACCGGAGGGCGAGGCGCGGCCCGTCCGGCTGTCCGGCGATGCGCAGGGGCTTGCCCTGCCCCGGGTCAAGGAACTGCGCCGGGTTCTCGGCTTCTGGTTCACCGCCACCCCACCGTCCGCGAGGAGGCACCGATGAAAAAGGCGCACACGCTGATCACCTTCATCGGAACCGGGAGATACGAAATTGCGCGTTATTGCGATCCCGACGAATCGGATGCAGTCCATCAGACGGAATACATGTGCCAGGCGCTGGCCAAGCTCGCCGATGTCGATCACGTCGTCCTCCTTGGCACCGAGGCGGCGTTCTGCAAGCATCTCTCCGCCATCAACCGCGCGCTGGGCGAGATTGGAAAACCGGACGCCACGGACGTCAAGATTCCCTCTTGCGGCACGGCGGAGGAGGCTTGGAAGATCTTCACCATCGTCTGGCGGCAACTGAGCGCGGTGGCGGAGCAGGACAGCATTCTCGACATCACGCACGGCTTCCGGTCCCAGGGCTTTCTCGCCGGTGCGGTCGCGGCGTTCTTCCGCCTGACCAACCCGGAGAAGAAACAGCCGCGGCTGGTCTATGGCGGCTTTGAAATGCAGGAGGGCAAGGGCCGGCGCGGATCGATACAGCCCGCCCCCATCGTCGACCTGACGTCCTTCATCGATTTCGTCGCCTGGGCGGAAGCGATCCTGCTGTTCCAGCACACCGGACGCGCCGGCCCGCTGGCCGATCTTGCCGCGGCCCCCGCCGAAACCTTGCCGTTTCTGAAGGAGGATGCGGCACTTCGAGACAGTCTGGCGAGGCTCGGCTGCGCACTTCATGCCTTCGGCCCGGATTTCGAGACCATCCGTACCGGTGCGCTGCTGCGCGGCGATCAGGCCACCGCGCCCAGGCTGGTTCAGGCCGTCGAAGTAGCGATGAGCGCGGCCCAGGGGCGGGAAGAGCTGTTGGAGCCGCTGATCCACGCGCTGGGGCGGGTCAGGGATTTCGTGACGCCGCTGGTGGATCCGACGCCGACGGCGCCGACGACACTGGCCGGACCGCAGGCCCGTCAGGTTCTGGCGGGGCTGGCCCGCGCCTATCATCGAACCGGACGCTATCCCGAGGCGTTGACCACCGTGCGCGAGGGGTTCGTCAGCCTGCTCGCCGCCGACGCGGCGGGAAAGCCGGGCGCGGAGTTCGACAGGACGGAGCGCGGCAAGGCGGAGGACCGCTTGTCGTTGACGATCCGACGCGGCACCGGCGGCGACACGGCCGAACGCCGGATGCTGAACGACCTCCCCAAGTGCCGCAACGACATCAACCACGGCGGCTTCAACAAGGAGCCGGCAGCGGGAGCCGACTTGGTCGCGGCAACCGAGGACATGGTGGCGTTGTTGGAAAGGCCGGATCTCGCCGGGCGTATGGTCGCGGCGGCGGCGCGGGCGCCGGAACGGCCGCTGTTCCTCAACCTGTCCAACCACCCGCATTCGGATTGGCCGGAGACGCAGCGACAGGCGGCGCGTGCCCTGGCCGGCGGCGGGGAGATCCGGGACATGGCGTTTCCCGATGTTCCAAGCGACGGCGCGGATGTGAAGGCCCTGGTGAAAGGCGCCGAGAAGGACATCGAGACATTGGAGAAGACGGGCACCGTGATGTGCGCGATGGTACAGGGCGAATACACCACGACCTACGCCTTGGTCGGCGCCTTGCGGAGGCGGGGCATCCGTTGCGTCGCCGCGGTGCCGGCAGCGCGCGACGAGCCATTCACGTTCGCCGGTTTCCGCGTCTACGACTGACCCGCAAATCCGCGGCGCCATGAACGGGGCTGACGGTCAACCCGACCGTCGGCCCCTGTCTGTTTGGCGAGCATCGCGCCAGCAGGGGCAATGCATGATCGCCTTGCCTGAGACCGAGCGCAGTGGTGCTGAACGGTTCACATTAGGGAGACGCACCATGAAACGGATGCACGTTGCCAAGCGCCAGACCGAGCTCAGTGGCGCTGAACCCTCGGGGTGGAATTCCCTTCATCCAGCAGGAGAAGTTTCCAAGCGCCAGACCGAGCGCAGTGGCGCTGAACCTACCCCCTCGTAACCCCCTGAGCAAGCTGCATCTTTTCCGGCACCGTTCCACAGGCTTGAGCGTCGCCGCAACATTTCCAGGAACACCATACCCCGTAGCGGTCCCCGGCTCCCAAGAACACCAGTAAAATCAATCTATTCTCTCCGTTCCACAGGGTTCCCCGGCCGCCCACCCGTCGCCCGCCACCCGGAAGCGGCCGAGGCCGAAGGTGGTGTCGTTGCCGGCATGGGTCAGGGTGCCCAGGCGCAGGATCGGCAGCAGACGCTCCACATCGCCGCGCAGGGTCAGGGCGCCGGTGACGCCCTCCATCGAGATCGGCGCGTCGGGCGCGCGGGTGGATCGGCGGGTCCAGCCGATGGGGCGCAGAGCCGACAGGTCGGCGTCCACCGCGACCACCGCCTGCGCCAAGGCGGCGAAATCATCCTCCACCCCCAGATCCTGCCAGCGGGCCAGCCCGGTCACCCGGTTCGCCAGCCCGCCCAGGATCGACGCGGCGTCCAGTTTCAACGCCGCGCCGTGCCGCGCCTTCAGCGGCGTGTCGAACAGCAGGGTCAGCGCGCCGTCGCGCGGCTGCGGCAGGGGCGGCAAGGTTTCCACACGGTCCACCGCCACCGATTCCGCCGCCAGCGCCGCCCGAACCGGCCCGCCGGGGCGCAGCGTCAATCCCCGCGCCCCGGCCATCAGCAGCGCCTCCACCGTGTCCGCCGCCCAGCGGCCGGCGAAACCGAACAGCGTCACCCGCGCCGTCAGCCGCCGGCCGTCCGCGTCCACCGTCAGCACATAGGGCTTGGGCACCTCCATGCCCGGCGCCCACAAGGCGTTGGCGCGGAACAGCGCGTCATGCGCGCTGGGGGCGGCGCCGGGCAGGCCATGGTCCGGTTCGGCGCGCGCCAGATCGTCCAGCGCCCAGCCCCAGGCGCCGCGCAGCCGCCCGGCCAGCCCCGGCCCATCCTCCTCCAGCAGCGGCGGGCGGGCGAAGACGACGCGGATCGTCACCGTGCGCCAATGGCGGGTCAGCCGGTCGAACCCCATCCAGCCGAGCGGGTCGGTCAGCCGCGCCGCCAGCGCCGGATGGGCGCCCGGCGGCGGGGGCGGCGCGCGGCGCGCACGCCAGGACGGTTCGGGAACCAGCGGGGTTCGGTCGTCGCCGCTCACAGCAGCCAGAAATCCTGATCCTCGGCCAGCGGCGGCGGGCCGAAGGCCAGACTGCGCCGGCGCCCCGCCGCGCCCACCGCATAGACCCGCAAACTGTCCCCGGCCGACAGGTGCCGCGCCGCCCGTTCGGCCAGACGCCGGGTGGCGCGGGCGTCCAGCCGCGCCTCGAACACGCTGCGCTGGACGCGGGCGGCGCGTTCCTCCAGCACGGCGGCGATGCGGCGGCGCGCGCGGTCGTCGGCCACGTCGTAACAGAAGACGGTCAGCATCTCGTCGCGCGCCACGCCGGTTCCTCCCGCCTCAATAATCCATCAGATAGGGGCGATAGGGTTCTTCGCCCCGGACATGCCGGACCAGCGCCATCACCTGTTCGTCCATCAGCCGCCGCCACGCCAGCCGGTGGCCGCTGCGCTGGCTCTTCACCGGACGGTCCAGCCAGGATTCCCAGCCGCGGATCAACCGCCGCCGCCCTTCCGGCATCAGGCGGACGGCACCGTCCTGCTCCGACACCGCGAACATCTCCGCCGACAGGACGCGGTTGTTCAGCAGATAGACCGCCAGCCCTTCCACCAGCGGCGCCCGGAACGCCTCCATCAAATCATAGACGCAGGCGGCGGCGCGGTCGGCCGGGCTGTGCAGCGCGCCGAATCCGGGATGCAGCCCGCGCCGTTGCACCAGCGCCAGCAGATCGCGCGACAGCAGTCCGGCCAGCGCCGACAGGGTCAGGTTGACCGGATCGGGCGGCGGACGGCGGCGCCGCGCGGTCAGCGTCCAGCCATGCTCCAGCATGCGGCCCAGCGCCGGCCAGAAGGCGGCGGCGGCCTCGCCCTCCCGCCCCATCAGGGTGGGAACGTCGGCGGCCCTAGGCAGGACGCGCAGGACGCGGCCCAGCGTGGCGATGGCGGCCCGCGCCTCGGCATCGTCGCGGCGGCGGTTCAGGCGGTTCAGCAGGGCGCGCTGGTTGCGCACCCGGCCATCGACCAGCCGCCGCGCCAGATCGGCCCGCGCCGCCGGGTCGAGGGCGACGCGGGCCTGATCCCAATGCAGCTCCGCGCGGTCCCAGGGGCGGCGGTGCAGGCAGCCGGCGGTGCGGCCCCAGCCATCCACCCAGGCCACCGACACGCCCGAGGCGACGGCCTGGCGCAGAGCCTCGTCGCTGGCCTCGGCGCGCGGCCCCAGCTCGATCCGGTCGAGGCGGGAGGCGGGCAAGGTCAGCAGTTCCGCCCCATCCTCCGTCACCGAAAAGGCGGCGCCGGCGCTGTCCAGCCGCCGCCCCGGCTCCATGACATAGAGAACCCGCAGGCCGGGGGCGCCATCGGCCGTTTCGGCATCGTCCGGCGCCTCCTCCGCCACGGGGGCGAGGGCGCCCAGCGCAGCCGGGAGATCGGCCGGCAGATCGGCGGGAACGGTGTCGTCGTCGTCCCCGACCTCCTTCAACACCAGGGAGCGGACGAACAGGTGGCCGAGAAAGCGGAACCCCTGTTCGAACGGAACGATCCGCGTCTTGTCGGGGTTCAGCCGCAGCCCCTGTTCGGCCAGCAGGGCGCGGACATGGTCGCGCGCCGCCTCCGCCGCCGTTTCGCTGCGGCACATCAGCACGAAATCGTCGGCGAAGCGGACCAGACGCACGCCGTCGCCGGCGATGCGGTCGTCCACGTCGTCCAGATACAGGTTGGACAGCAGGGGCGAGACCGGCGCCCCCTGCGGCAGCCCCAGCCCGTTGGGGGAGAAGGATTCCAGCCACAGCGACACCAGATCGAGCACCAGCGGGTCGTCGACCGACCGTTCCAGCCGGTCGAGCAACCGGCCATGCGGCACGCTATCGAAATAGCGTTCGATGTCGCCGTCCACCACCCACAGATAGCCGGCCCGCCGGTGCAGGGCGATGCGGTCCACCGCGTGGCGCACCCCGCGTCCGGGACGATAGCCGAAGCTGGCGTCGGACATGTCGGCATCCAGCCGGGGGGACAGCACCAGCGCCGCGGCGGTCTGCGCCACCCGGTCGGTCACGCAGGGAATCGCCAGCACGCGGACGCCGCCCGAGCGTTTGGGCACCGGCACCGACCGCACCGGGCCGGGCACATAGGTGCCGGCGCGCAGATCGCGTTGCAGCCGCAGCAGGCGGATCGCCGAGTCGTCGGCGAAATCCCGCACGCTCATGCCATCGCCCCCGGCCGCCCCGGCGTTGCGCCAGACCTTCAGCCAACCTTGCTCCAGCAGCTCCAGCGAGGACATGCGGTCGAACAGCACCGGGGCGGAACCCTGTGGAACGGTTGAAATACGCCGCATGATAACGGTTTGATGGCGTGAAGTTTATAGTTTTTCTCTCTTTTCAGCGTTTCTGTGCGGACTATGTCACCAGACTGTGGAATAGAATCCGGAAACGCACGTGTTGACAAGGGGATGCAGGGGAGTAGGTTCAGCGCCGATGCGCTTGGTCTGGCGCTTGGAAACATTCACCATGCGAGTTTATTTTTGTTTTAGTTCAGCGGCGGCGCGCTCTGGCCGGCGCGCCGATTCTTTGTGCCGGGACGGTTCCGCAATCGTTCCGTTTGAGTTTTTGGCGATGGCCTTCTAATTTCCGGCCCTCTCCACACGCCCTTGCAATGGGTGCGTTGTTTGTTCAAAGGCGCCCACGATCATGACGATTATCCGCGACCATCTCTGCGCGCTGTTCCTGCCCCTGACCCTGCGCGACCGGAGCGCGGACGATGTGCGCGCCAATCTGGTAGCCCCTTTAACCACTCACCCTGCCGCGGGGCTGGCCCGACTGTTCGGCTGCGCCGCCGTTCCGGCCTGGAGCGAGGAGAAGAAGGCCGGCAAAGGCCCCGAACGCGGCCATGACCAACTGACGGCGGCGGCGCGCGGGGTGCTGTATGGCGACCGGCGTGACGGCCCGCCCCATGGCCGCTTTCGCGGCATGCCGCCGCTGTGCCTGACCCCGGCGATGCTCGGAGCCTGGCGGCTGGCGATCCGGCTGCCCAAGGAGGGCGGCGATGTGGCTTTGACGCTGGCGGCCGGCCGGCTCCATCTGTTCGGCACGGGAACCGCACTGGTGCGGCTGGACATCCGCGTGACGGAGCCGGGCCTGACCCTGGAGGGGCTGAAGGCGGTGCTCTACCAGCTCGGCCGGCTGAACCTGAAATCCACGCGCGCCTGCCTGCTGTGCCCCGCCGGGGCCGATGCGGGCGCTCCCATCGGTCTGCGCGCGCTGCTCGATGCCCTGACGGTCGGTCTGACGACGGGGGACAGCCCGGCGCTGGAGCCGATCGCCGACCAGCGGCTGTTCATCTATTCCGGCATCTTTCTCGACACCCCGCTGGCCGACGACCGGGAGCGCCGTCTGGCCGCCTACCGCGTCAGCCGCGCCACCTCCCCCCACGAAATCCCGCCCGACGAGGAATTGGCCGAGGGATTCCTCGCCATGGGCAACGGCAACCACCACGCCGCCTCCCAGGAAGGCGGCGCGATCCTACGGGAACCGAGGGAAAAGAAGCCGGCGGCGAAGGAGGAGGAATCGAACGAGAATTACAATTTTCTGGCAGACCGGTTCGTCCCGCTCTATGTCCCACTGGCGGCCCTGGCCTATCAGGAATATCTGACCCTGCTGCGGCTGGGCGACGACAGCCGCACGGTGGTGGACTTCGACCACCCGGACCAGCAAGCCTACCGTCAGCTCAAATCCCGCAACAACGATATTCTGGATTTGCGGCTGAACCACCGTTTTTCCCATGTCAGCCATATGACCCGCGTCAACCGGGTCTACGCCGCGTGGCGCTCCGCCCTGGCGCTCGACGCCCGCCTGGAGGAGTTGACCCGCGACGTCACCGAAGTCACCGCCTACCTCACCCAACGCCGCGAAGACGACGAAGCCCACCGCCGCGCCACGGTGTCGCACACCCAGACATTGCTGGGGCTGGGCTATGGCGCGCTGGTGCTGTTGACCGGCGTGTATGGAATGAACTTTCCGCCCTTCAACACGCCGGAGGGTGCGCAGATGGACAAGTCGATGTTCACCCTCCCCGTCCTGCTGGCGGAAGTCGGCATCCTGTGCGCTGTCATCTGGGTCGCCCGCGCGCTGGCGCCCAAGCGGCTGGACGAGGACTGACGGTCCGTCAAAATCTCGTGATGACATGGACCGGCAACGCGCCGTCCCGGTCATCCGAGAGTTCAGGCAGCGGCAGCCGGTGATAGTGCCTGGTTTCGTTCTCGGTGAACCATTTGTAGGATTCCGCGACGGGCGCGGCGGGGATGCGCTGGTCCCCCGTTACCTGAACGGTCGGATAATGGGTCGGAAAAGCGGATCGGCCGCGCGCGGCGGCGAGGAAGGCCTTGATGAAGGGGACGGTCTGGAACGCCTGTCCCTTGGCGTAGGCATCGACGCAGGCCACCCGGAACTCGCCGACAAGGGTTGCGGTCTCGATGTCCGCGACTGGCGGCGGGGACCGCAGCGACCGATAGCGCGCTTTCAGGCTCTCCTGGCCGGCAAGCTCGCACGCCGTCACCGCCACCCGCACGCTGCCGAACCCCAGCGGCTTTCCCCCGCCCAGCCGATGGAAATGCGCGTTTCCCGGTTCCCAACGGTCGAGATCGAGCAGCCACAGCAACGCGCCCAATTCGACGCGCGACAGGTTGGTCGCATGGATCGTAAAGGAGAAGGTGACGCCTTCCTTCACCCACGCCGCGATGGACCGATTCTGATTGTCGCGGAGGGGCAGGGTCTCCCGGCTTTGCGAGGCGGGGCGAAGGAAGGCTTGATGCCGTCTATCGCCGGCCGGCCCTCTGCTCGTGGCCGGCATGAATTCCGGCTTGGACGATACGGTCCAATGATCCAACGGAAGGTTGCCATGGTGTGGATAGACCTTGCGGCCTCGCAGTCCTCCACCCGCGCCATATCCCTGCGCTTTGGAAGCACTCTTCGAAAGTGGCGCCCCCTGTGCATCGGCAGCCACATAGAAACGTGCCTGTTCGGGCTTTGGTGCGCCGAGAACCGCCAATGGCAGTCCGTTTGGATTCGTCCCTGAAACAAAATCCTCAACCGGGTTCGGCGTTTCGCAGGTCACGGGGCCAATTCGCAGCTGCCCGCGATGGGCGCCGGCGCCTTCCTCATTCACCCAACCGAAAACACGATCCGCAGGGGAGAGTCCAAGCGGACTGGAAGCCGGCCGCAAGGACGGTTCCAGAAGGTCAAGCGGCGCAGCCTCATGGAGACCGCGGGAGATCATCACCGGGTAAAGGCCCACCACGGTGCCGGATCGATCCACCCGGGCGTAGCAAAGGGAACCGTCTTTCAGCGTCTTCCAGGCATCGTCATAAACATGGGCCGACCACGCGGTCCTGCCCGGATCGCGTCCCTGGAAACGGGCCGCGGGATGGTCGTTCCGCTCATTGGCGGTGCCGAGGATGCCCGTGAATCGATCCTTAACCTCTTTTTCATGTATTGCCCGGTAATCGGCGATCAAATCACTCCACGCCGTCAGCCATGCCGGATCGATTGGAACGCGGACAGGGGCATCGATAGAGAAGAACACACGCTCATCGTGCTTTTGCGAAAAGTTCTGGTTGGTGATGTATACCCAGCCTTCGCACGTCTGGACGTCGTTCAAGGCCCAATGGCGGGGACCTCGATCCTGTCCGGGCGGAGCCTCGGTCAAAGGCAGGCGGCCATCGGCTGGAGCGATGGAGACCACGCGCCAATAATGAAAAGTTCTCAGCCCTCCGTTGATCTGCCGTTCATGGCGGTGGAGCCGCAGGTGGCAGCGCACCTTCTCGCCATGGCAGGGCCGTTCACCGTTGGAATATGCAACGCGGCGAGAAGTATGGTCATGTGCCTGACCGGCGGTGTAGTGCGGCAGCCAAGCGGCAAACATCGTGCGGGGGCGCTGTCCTGCAAAGAGGACGGAGTTCGGGTTGGTGCCGAGCATCAGTTCCAGATGACCTCCATCGACGCGGGCAGGCACCATGTCCAACCCGCTTTTGGAGTCCATGCGCAGGCCAAGCCGCGCTTCATGCCCCTTGAACACCGACAGCCGGGAGTTCGTCACCGCCTCGTAAGCGGCGCGCAGCATGCCCTTGACCGAGGTCGCCGGCAGGTAGGGCGCGCCTTTCCCATCGACACGCAGGGGATAGAGGAAATGGCTAGGCGCGTCCGGAACCTCGGTGCGGCGCGCGGCGTCGGGGATCAGCAGCGGCGTCACCGTCGTCAGGGTAACGTCGATGCGTCCGCCGATGCGCTCCTCATGGAAGCGGTCATGCCCGGTCGGCGCCCGGTCGCCCAACTCGCCGGTCACGCCCTCACGCGGCAGGGCTGGGACGAAGGCGTAGGGATTGAAGAACTTATTGGGCATTGGCGCTTCTCTCGGCCGGAGTCGTGGCGATCCCGTGCAGCAGTTCATCCATGATGTGGGCATTGCCATAGCGCGGCTCGGTGCCGGCCAGTTCGACCGAACGCAGGTGGAGCCGTCCACTCTTAGCCAGCGGTTCCCGGAACGGAATCCAGTGCGCCCCCACCCGCGCCTCGGTCAGGCAGACCCAGCCGTCGGCGGCGGCGGTCTCGAGGGTGGCGGTGCCCCACAGCAGGTAACTCGCCGACAGCCGGCAGCGGATCGGGCGACCGTCGCCGCAAGCCACGCCTGTGTGGACAAAGGCCGCCGGCCTCATGCTGCCAGCGAAGTTCGGCCAGTTCCGGACCGCCCGTCACCCGGAACAGGCGGGCGGAATAGACGGTTTCAAGGAACATGTCGTTCGGCAACGCGCCGGGGCGCCGTGGTGGCCAGGCGAAGCCATCCTCCGCCAGACGGACGAAGCGGAAG
>JBKHVJ010000399.1:0-2420 GCA_046570145.1 Alphaproteobacteria bacterium | reverse complement strand
GGAGGATGGTCCCCATAGACCCGAATGTGCACATGATCGGCGCTCTTAGCGAATACACGGACGAGCCCATAGAGGCTTGGTATGCCGCCCTCGCGCATGTCGTGCACAGCCAGCCTGATCGGGAGGCGGCCGGGGAGCCGGAGGTAGTTCTGTCAGCCGCCCCAGGCGCCCAGCCCGCGCAGCCCGACGCCCTGAAGGACGAGCGCGACCTGTCCAAGGCGCTGATGGACCTCCTGAAGGAGATCCACGAAGCGCCGACGATGGCCGCCGGGTACGAGAAGTTGGCCGACTTCACCGAGCATGCTGGGCTGGGAACGCCGGTGCCGCTGCGGGGCGCGCAGCCCGACGCCGAAGAGCGCGGGGTGAGCGACCTCCCGCCGGGTCTGGTACTGGTGGCGACGCCCTACCGTGACTGGCCGGACAAATGGATGCTGATCGAGATGACCGGGCCGGCGCGGGCGAAGGTCATCACGGGCGGCTGCATCGAAAACGAGGCGGAAGGCATCGCCCACGCCCACAACTTCGCCGGCACCGCCCCCTCCGCCTCCCCTGCCAGCACGGAGGCGCTGACCGATCCAGACCAAGACGCATGGCACATCCTTGATGGCCGCTTCACGGTCAACAGCTCCGCCGGCCCGCGCGAGGTTGGCCCCGGCTGCGTGGTCATTCCGGAGGCGCGGTATCAGGCCCTCCTATCGGCGTACCGGGCGCAGAGCGGCGCAGATGCGCTGACCGAGACGGCCATCGACCGGGCCGTTCGCACGCTGATGCTGCACAAGTTCGGCGACGACGCGGCGGTCATGTTCGACATCCCGCCCGACGCGCCGGAGCACGCCCGGTCCGCTGTCGCCGCCCGACTGGCCGAAGCCCGGCGGGAAGTGCTGGCGGTTGCTGGCGCCCTCCGCTCCGCCGGGGAGGGCAAGTAAATGGCTGAGACCGTCTGCCGCATCGGCTTCTTCCTCACCCTCGTCTTCCGCCCTCACCCCTACGCCTATCCAGGCAGCCGGTGGGACGCATGGACCAAGCATTTCGTCTGGCCGCGCAGGGCATGGGAAATCGCCTGCGTGCTGGCCGACTGCCCAGCTTCAAAGGAGCCCACCCGATGACCGCCCCGACCACCCAGGCCCGCGTTGTCGTCTGGTTCTCGTGCGGCGCTGCCTCTGCCGTCGCCGCGAAGCTGGCCCTGAAGAAGTACGCTGGCATTCACCCGGTTGTGATCGCCTACACCGACACCGGCGCCGAGCACCAGGACAATGCTCGCTTCATGCGGGACTGTGAGGCTTGGTTCGGCCAGACCGTCGAAGTGCTTCGCAATGCGAAATACGCCTCCACATGGGAGGTGTGGGAGGATCGCCGGTACATCGCCGGCATCGCTGGCGCCCCCTGCACCGCCGAGATGAAGAAGGTGCCGCGCTGGGCTTTCGAACGGGCCGACGACCTCCACGTCTTCGGCTTCACGATGGAGGAGCGGGATCGGGCGGATCGGTTCCGCCAGCAGAACCCCGACGTTCGGTTCGTCACGCCGCTGATCGAGGCTGGGCTCAGCAAGGCCGACTGTCTCGGCATGATCGACCGGGCCGGCATCGAAATCCCGGCGCTCTACAAGCTGGGGTTCGCCAACAATAACTGCATCCCCTGTCCGAAGGCCACCAGCCCGGCCTACTGGAACCGCATGCGCCGGCACTTCCCGGCCGAGTTCGCCCGCATGGCCGAACTGTCCCGCCGCCTGGACGTGCGGTTGGTGCGGTTGCCGGGCGACGTGCGCGCCTTCATAGACGAGCTTGATCCGGCCATCGGAGCCGGGGAGCGCGAACCGGATATCGAGTGCTCCATCCTGTGCCACATCGCCGAGAAGGATTTGGCAGCATGACCGCCCCGACCACCACCGCCGCGACGCCGGAGGAACTGGCGGCCAAACTGCGGCTCTGCGCCAGGGAAGCGCGCGACGACCTAATGCAGCGCGAGGCGGCGGCGCTGATGGCGTCCGCCGACCTGATCGAAGCGCAGGCCCGGCAGATCGAGGCGCTGACGGCGGCAGAGGCAGACCGCGATGCGCTGTTGGGCGCGCTCGGCTTTAAAGGCGGGCCGCTCGGAGACGATCTGCGCCGGAAGGTCATCCTTGACGACGCCGCAGCCCTTCGACCGGCAATGGTCAAGGCCCGCCGCCGGGCGGATGAAGCCGAAGCCGGCGCCATGCTGGCCGACGGTTTCGTGAGCGAGCGCGGTGGCTTGCTCCTGCGTGTGTGGGAAATGCGCGCCGCTGAACGCCGAAAGCGCCGGGAAGCGGACGCCCGCGCCACCACCGCAGAGGCCGCGCTTGCCGCTGTGACGGCAGAGCGGGACAGGATGCGGGAGGCGCTGAGCAAGCCGGGCATGCTCGTCTATCTCGACGGCAGGACCGAAGACACGGCGCACGTCGT
>JBKHVJ010000398.1:0-12957 GCA_046570145.1 Alphaproteobacteria bacterium | reverse complement strand
CTGTTGCTCCTGGCCGACATCAACGCCGCCAAGCGGCGCATCGTCCGCGACTGGGGCCTCAATGCCACCCAGGCGGCCCAGGTGGCCACCGCCATGCCCCGGCGCGACGTCTTCTTCAAGACGCCCGAGGGCAGCCGGCTCGGACAGCTCACCCTCGATCCCATCGCGTTGGCGGTCTGCGGCTGCGGCGGGGCGGCGCAGCGCCGGGCCGCCTTCGCCACCATGTCCGAGGCCGGGCCAGACCGCTTCGCCGTCGCCTGGCTGCGCCGGCACGGGTTGGCGGAAGCCGCCGACACCCTGGACGGGAACTCATCCCATGACGGAGAGACACCATGACAAAATCCCTGTCGCGTGCCGGCATGGCGCTGGCCGTGACGCTCGGCGTCACCCTCGCGTCGCCACTCCCGGCCCACGCCTTTCTCGGTGGCCTGCTCAACAGCTTCTTCGGCGGCGGTGGGGGCGGCGGCTGCTTTTCCGAGAAAAGCGACGGCCTGTTCGGCACCGCCGTGTCGGCGGTCGCCGGCTACGCCACCGGCGGCGTCGCCGGTGCGGCGATGGGAGCCGGCTCAAGCCTGACCGGCTCTGGCGGGCAGGCGCCCGGCTGCCCGATCGTCGAGAGCAAGCCGCTGATGGTCGAGGGCATGGTCCAGCGCCAGGAGGTCGAGATCATCGCCCAGACTGCGCACATGTTGACCCAGATCGACAACATGATCCGCATGCGCGCCCTGTCCGACCTCGACAGCGGTGGTGTGATCGCCGGACGCCTGAGCGATGCCCGCCGCACCGCCGGCCGGATCGCCACGGTGCTGTGGACGACGGAGGGTGTCGACACCCAGTTCGTCGGCCTCTATCCCGACACGCTGCCGGAGGAACTGACCGCTGAAGGGCTGGCGGCGCACCAGGCCGAACAGGCCCGGCTCGCCCGCGCCGCCAGCCGGGCCAGCAAGCTGGTGTCGGCCGACGTCATGACCGGCATCGAGGCCTACCCGGAGCGGGCGCGGCACCTGATGGCGGTGCTGAAGGCCTGCGACGGCCAGACTTGCGCGATCGACACCGCGACCCAGGCGACACTGCTCAACGCCGAGATGGCCGGGCAATTGCTGATGATGCAGGCCGCCCACGGCCGGGCGCTGGAGGCCCAGTCCGATTACGAACAGGCCGCCGTCGAGCGCGCCCGCCAGCACACGCTCATCAACTGGCGCGGTCTCGCCACCTACGGCGCACCGGGGAGCTGACCATGGGAACTCGTTTCATTCTCCTCGCCCTCGCCATCCTGCTGGCGATCAGCATCATCGGCGCCGTGGCGCTGGTGCTCTACGCCCGCTCCGATACCGGCACCTCCGCCTTGGAACGGCTGGAGCGCGACAACCCGGACTGGACAGGCATCGGCCGGTACGAAGCGCCGGTTCCGCCCCGACCCGTGCGGGAGTGAACCGGCATGGACGTCAGCGGCCTGTCGATCGCCTTGCACCAGCTCACAGCCGCCGTGGTCACCGGCCTCGGCCTGCTCGGGCCGGACGCCCACGCCGCGCTGCGGATGCTGATGACGCTGTCCTACACCCTGGCCCTGCTGCTCTGGCTGTTCGAGGGCAAGCCGGCGGTGCACGGCCCCTTCCTGCGCATGCTGCTGAAATTCGCCGCCATCGGCGCGCTCATCGACTGGTTCCCCGCGGGTTCCGCCGCCCTGATGCGGGCGGCGGCCGACCAGGGACTGAGCCTCGGCTCCGGCGGCGGCATGTCCCTGGACGACCCCGGCGCCATCGCCCATCTCGGTATCCAGGCGGTGATCCCGCTGATGCTACGGGTCAAGGAGATGCTGGGGCCGGTCGACTTCTTCCTGAACTTCGTCGAGATCGTCATCTACCTGCTCTCGGCCCTGGTGGTGATCGTCAGCTTCTGCATCCTGGCGATCCAGGTGTTTCTCGCCTTCCTGGAATACCGGCTGCTGTCGCTGGCCGCCTATCTCGCCATCCCCTTCGCCGTGCTCGGCCCCACCAGCTTCGTCGCCGAGCGCGCCATCGGCTACATCGCGGCCTCGGCCATGAAGCTGCTGGTGCTGGGCGCCATCATCGCCGTCTGCGGCGCCACCCTGAGCAACCTGACCGTCACCGGCACGCCGACGCTGGACCAGGCCTTCGGGGTGGCGGTGCTGGCCGCCGCCATCTTCGTGCTGGCGATCAAGGCGCCGCGCGCCGCCGCCGGTCTGGTGAATGGCGGGCCGGTGATGGACGGCATCACCGCGCTGGCCGCCTTGTGGACCGCCGGCTGGCTCGGCGCCCGCAGCGTTGCCGGTGGAGCCGCCGCGTCCTCGGGCGCCGCCGGCAGCGTCATGGCGAGTGGCACCACCGCCTGGGGCGGCCTGCGCAGCATCGTGACCGGCGCCACCGGCGCGGTCGGCAGCGGAGCCGACACCGCATCCTCGGCGGCGGGCCGGCGGTACCCGGCCGGGACCTTCCGGGCCGGGGCCGCCGCCAGCCCGCGTTCGCCCGGCGGTTGGGACAAGCCGATGACCGAGGCCCAGCGCGGCCAGCTCGACCGCCTCGCCGCCGGCCGCACCTATCCCGCCGATTTGACGCGTGGACAGGCCAGCCGGCTCATCCAGCGATGGGGCGGCGAGGAGTCCTGGTACCGCGGCGGCGCCGGGTCGAAACCCGAGGCCACGGACACAGGAGACGGCCAATGAAGCAGCGCGTCGTCAACGCCTACGACCCGCCGCCGGCCGGCGTGCCGGACAGCGCCCGCTATCTGGACGCCATGACCTACCGGGCCAGCCGCGAGGCCAAGGCGCTGCGCCTGAAACGCTGGTACCTCGGGCTGGTCGTGATCAGCCTGTCCTGGGGCGGGCTGATGACCTGGGACAATCTGCGCGTCGCCGGCCAGCTGGTCGAGATTGCCCGCACCAAGCCGGTCTACCGGGTCGAACAGGCGCTCGACGGCCACCAGAGCCTGGTTCTGCTCGACACCACCCTCAGCGTCACCAAGGGGGCACGGATCAACGCGGTGTCCTGGTTCGTCCGCTGGCAGCGCCAGATCGGCACCGATCCGGTGGTGCTGGCCAAGGACCGCGCCGCCGCCCGCGCCCGGCTGACCGGCGGGGCCGAACGCAAATGGGACGCCCTGCTGGCCGCCGACCTCGACCCGGCCGAGGGCTGGACCCGCGACGTTGCCGACATCCGCGTCCAGGAGCGCGAAGCCGACGCCCGAACCGGCGCTTCGGCCTTCTATGTGGTGTGGACCGAGACGGTCTACCGGCGTTTCAAGCCGGAAAGCCGGGCGCTGATGAGCGTGGCGGTGGTGACGCTGGACGGCCCGCCGCGCGACGGCGCGCTCGACGGCGTGTCGATTTCCGGCTTCTCGCAGCCGAGCGGCACGCCGCTGGCGCTCGCGCCGCGTGAGGCGGCCAAACCTCACGCCGCGCCGCCGTCTTCGCCTCCCGCGATGGAGCCCCAGCCATGACCCGGATTTTTCCCTGGCTCGTCCTGCCGCTTCTGGGCGCCTGCGCCAACGACCCGATGGTTCCGCCTCCCACCGCCACCGCCGCCTCGCCCCAGCCCTACACCCTGGCCGACCTCCACATTCCGCCCACCACGACGGAGCGCGTCCCCCGGGAACAGCCCGCCCCCCCCGGCCGTCACGGGCGCAGACCCGCAGCTGGGTCGGGCAGGCCAACGAGGCCGCCCTCGATTTGCCGACACTGACCTGCTTCCAGGGCAAGAGCTGCGAATACTGGTACCAGCCCGACGCGCAGTATCTCGTCTATATGGCCGAGGGCAACCAGACGCTGGTCTGCCTCAAGCCCGGCGAGGTGGTGCGCGACATCGTCGCCCCCGGCGCCCAGGTGTGGATTCCGCACCAGCCCTACAGCTTCGGCAAGGGGAACCGGCGCACCGAGTGCATCGCCTTCATGCCCCGGCGTGCCGGGCTGAATCAGCAGATCTCCGTCTTCACCAACGAGCGCAAATACGACCTCAACGTCGAAACCCACAAGCGCACCCATCATGTCGAAGTCCGCTGGCGCTATCCCGAGGATTGGCTGGCGGCGCTAAACGGCCCCGCCGCCCTGACCGGCGGTTCCCCATCGGAGCCGCGCGACCGCACCACCGACCTGGCCTACCGCGACCGCCGCTGCGCCTACACCCTGGACGGCGACACCCCGGAGTGGCGCCCCGTTCCGACGGCGGACAGCCAGCCGCCGGTCTGTGACGACGGCGAGGTCACCATCATCAACTTCACCCCCGGCACGCTCGGCGCCTATGGCGCCCCGGTGCTGTGGCGCATCGCCGACGACGGCACCCGCACGCCGGTGCAGTACGGCCGGATGAACGCCACCTACCATGTTGCCGGCATCCACGACCATCTGCTGCTGGGCCTGGGCGCCCAGGAGGTCCACATCCGCAGGAGCCGGCCATGAACAACCGCCCCGACAGCACGCCGGTGCCGTCCGACCCGTTGGAGCGCCGCCGGGTGATCACCTCCGGTCCGCACATCGCGCGCATCCTCCTGGTGCTGACCGTGGCGGTCGGTCTTGGTCTGGCCGCCTATATGCTCGGTCGCAGCCAGGGAGCCGGCGGTGTTCTGAAGGCGCCGATCCTGCTCGACCGGCGGGAGCCGGACGCCAAGCTGCCGAGCTATGCCGATTTGGCCGCACCACCATCCCCGGCCCCACCACCGACGCCGCGCTTCGAGGCGCCGAAGGCGTCGCCGGCACCCGCGAAACCCCAGGCGCACAGCCCGGCGAAAGAGGACGAGTTGCGCAAGAAGGCGCTGGAGGCCGGGGTGGGGGGCTGGAGCCGCAAGGAGCCGGACGAGGCCGCTCCCGCCGGGGTGCCGGGGCGGACCGACGTCGCCGCCGCAGGGTCGGATTGCCTCGTGCCCCCCGGCACGCCGATCGCGGTGCAGACCATCTCCCGGGTGGTGACGGAACGTGGCGGGATCGTCACCGCGCAGATCACGCGCGACGTCTGGGATGCCGGTTTCGTCTGCCTGGCGGTGCCGGCGGGATCGCTGGTGACCATGGAGATCGGCGCCACCGTCACCAAGGGCCAGAAGCGCATCGCGGTGGCAAAGCCGGTGATCACCCGGCCCTGGCCGCGCAACGACACGGTTCAGTTGGTCGCCATGGCGGCCGACGCCACCGGGGCAAGCGGCTTGCCCGGCACCGTCGAGGTGCCGTGGGTCGGGACCGGTTTGCTGATTGCCGCCAGTACCGCGGTCGATCTCGCCTCGGCGGCGCTGACCGGTGGCGGCGGTCTGCTCGGCACCATTCTGGGACGCGGCATGGAGAGCCCGTTGGATCGGGCGGCCAAGGACCTGCTGGAACGCGCGCCGGTCATCACCCTGGAGGCGGGCGAGCCGCTGCTTCTCGTGCTGCGCGGGGCGTTGCGGGCCGACGACTTCCGGTCATGAAGGGCGGCGTCACATCCTGGATCGGCCCGCATTGCCCCGTCACGCCAAGGACCGGGCGACGTCGAGAAAACGCTGGGCCGCCGACGTCAATCCCGATTTCGGCCACGCCGCGGCGATGGTTGAGCTCAACGGCGGTGTGAGCGGCCGGCCGACAATGCCGGTCGCGCCCGTCAGAACTAGGCTGCCGGCGGGCAGGACGGAGACCCCAAGGCCAGCCGCGACCAGCATGAGCCGGACTTCCAGATGACGCACCCTCAGAGTGGCAGGGAGATCGATTCCGGCGGCGTGACAGGCGCTGGTCAGGGCATGATCGGCGGCACTGGCATGGTCGCCGGAGCCGAGGGTCACGGGAAGATCCCTCAGCCGGTGGATGTCGATGGCGCCGTCCGCCGCCAGCGGGTGAGTTGCCGGAAGGACCAGATGAATGTCCTCCTGCCACAGGGCTTCGCTATGGGCATGATCCGTCATTGCAGACAGTGGCAGCAGGGCAAGGTCCAGCATTCCGTCGGCGAGCAACGACAGATGGCCTGCCGTGAATCCGTCGCTGACGACAATTTCGGGCTGCGGAGCGTTGCGCAGAATTGCTGCGAGTCGGTCGCTGGCGGTGTCTCGGGTGATTCCGAGGCGCAGCGGCGCGGACGCTCCAGCGGCGGTGTGCCGGGCCACGTCAATCGCCCGGTCGAGAGCGGTCAAGATATGCCGCGCTTCGTTCAAAAAGGCGCTGCCCGCCGGTGTCAGGCGGGTTCCCGATAGGCTGCGGTCGACCAGGCGGGTCCCGACATCGGCTTCCAGCGCGCGGATCGATTGACTGAGAGCGGGCTGCCGGAGGCCGAGGCGGCGAGCGGCACGATGAAGGCTTCCGGTTGTTGCAAGGACGTCGAAGTGGCGAAGATGGCGTAAATTCATGGCAGCCTCCTCACGCTGAACGAGGTCTTCGCCCCCACAAGCTGTCCTTTTCGCGACATAAGGAGTTATTTCTCTTGAAAAAAGAGGGGTAAAGGAATTGTGGAACCATTTAGCGTCGGTCGCGCACGGCACCAGGACAGAATGGACATCAGGATACAGCCACTGCATCGCTCTGGTGAGAACCGCAGAGATGGCACCATAGGGGATGCAGGAACCCGTCGGTTCCCAGGATTTTCACAGCTTCGGCCGGCGATGCGTCGCGATGGTGGCCATGTGCTGGCACATATCCCGGCAGCACAGCCAACGCTGCCTCCCCAAAGCATGCCCGGACATCATAGTCCAAAATGAATATATTGCAGACAGAGTGGCACTTGAAACCAACCCACGCCCGGAGAACTGTTGCTCGGCTCTTGTAACGTGCCTCGCCGCCATTCCGTGATACCCTTACCAGATCCGTGATTTCTCCACATAAAATCAACAGGTTAGCTTAGAGAATAGTCAACACTCAAGTGCCGTCACCTTGCGATTTGGAGACACGTTATCGCAGGGGTAGATTCAGCAAAAAATCTTAGTTACCAGGGTGGTTCTTCCAGGCATACTTTCACCGGGAAGGTGGTACTCATGGGCGCCCAGGACATCGAGCATGCGGCCGAAGGGCAGGTTCCGATTCCCGATTGGGCGCGGGACATCCTTGCGGTCATCGACAGCACGGGCGACGTCTCCAAGATCCGCAGCTTCGTCGTCGAACGCGCATCGATCGCACTGAACGAAGCCGCCAGCTATGGCGGCCCGGCCGTCCGTGCGGCTGGCCATCGCCTCTACGACGCGCTGATCGAAAAACTGTTCACGGCCGTCCTTCGCGCCGCGTCGCGGGAAGCGGTGCTGGGCATGATCATCGGCGAATTGTCGCGTTCCGAACTGGGCAGCGCCGCCTATGCCTATTTCATCCTCGACGCCCAGCCGTCCGGCTCCAAGGACGGGTTCACCTATGCGATCAACATCTGGGCCGGGCTGCGGGATCCGGTGTGGCGCAACTTCACGGAACATCTGAACACCCACCACGCCACGAGCCCGTTCCTGCGCGAGTTGCTGACCGGCCGCCTGACTGTCGATCTGTGGTATGCCGGTCTTATCTCGACATACGCTGGCGAATTCGACGTTCTGCCCCGGGCCGCCGGTCGTATTGCGAAAGGATCCGGGTACTGGATCACGGCCATGCCGCTACCGAGCCAGCGTTCGGATCGCCCGCATCGTGCCGCAGTGGCCCTTTACCCGAACCGCGGCAGCGACGAATCGCCGATACCGGCGGCGGGGGCTAGCCAGGATCTGCGCGTTCTGCATTTTCTGCGGCTCGCCTACAGCGTGATGGAACATCAGATCGACAACATGGCGCATGAGGTGATGGCCGAGCGGGGCCGCCTCATCGCCAGCTTGGCGCCCGGTCTGCTGCACCATGAGATCGGCGCGCACATCAGCCTGATCGAGCCGAACTTAAACAACCTCGGCAGGCTCGCTAAGATCCTGCGAGGCAATCCGGGGGATGAAGAGGACTGGCAGCTCTTCGAAGAGGCCGTCGCCAACCTCAATGTCACGGCGCGCCGGCTGGCAACCGTTACCCACGGCTTCAACAATCTGGAAAAACGCCGTCCTCAGGAGCTTGGCAACCTTGCCGATCTTCTGAAGCAGGTGCGCGCCCTATGCTACCACCGGCTGGGCAAGGCAGGGGTCCGCCTGGACATCGCCGACGACCTGGATCTGACCGTCGTCACCGATCCCGCACTCCTGCTGCATGTCTTCCTCAACATCATCACCAATGCGATCAACGCGTTCGAAGAGGCGACCGACCGGCCACCGAATACGAACCGGATGATCCTGGCAAAACGGGGCATCCCGAGCGGTCACGACAGCTTCATTGCAATCGAGATCTTGAACAACGGCCCCCCGATCCACCATGAGCGGATCGAGACCATCTTCGAAAAAGGCTTCACAACACGACGATCCGGACACGGTTACGGACTCTACATCTGCCGGCTGATTACCGAAGCTCTTGAAGGACGGCTGACGGCCGAGACGCCTGAACCCGAGAGCGATTGGGCGGTCTGCTTTCGATTGGAACTGCCGAACCGGATCAGCCACCAGTTGGACGTTGCTGCCGAGGTACGAACCAAGTCGAAATAGGAGGGAAACCATGCCTGGGGAACGGACGCCAACCGTGGTTTTCATCGATGACGACAATGCTTTCCTGCGCACCGCAAAGGGCACGGCCCGCACCGTGTTTCGCGACCGCCTGCGGATCGTCACGGTCCATGTCCCGGAGCAGGATCCGGCCGAGATCCTGGGTCCCGACATTCGTGCCCGCCGCATCGACGCTCTTTTCATCGACAAGAACATTCCGGGAGGCGATGCGAACGCTCTTTTGGAGCAGCTGTATGGTGCGCTGCCCGAAATGAACGACGTTCCCGTCGTCATCATGACCGCCTTCCTGGGAGAGGTCGATCATCCCGAGGACACGCTGGAACGGGGAACACTGGGCTACATCCCGAAATTCGCGACAGCGGGCGATGCTGGTGGGGACGATGCCGTTTCCCTTCTCCTGCGTCAGGTGCTGGTGTCGGTGCCGCAGTTGCGGGGACAAATCGAGGATACGATCTGGACGGAGGTAAAGCGGACCGTGTCGGCCCGCGTAGCGGAGGATAAGAAATTGGCCGAGATTGCCGACTGGGTCGGCGATGCCTTGAACGAACGCTTCGGCACCTGCGCGGTCTATGTGCGCACCCTTAAGGAAGGGCGGCTGCGCCTGCTCGGTCGGGATCCTTTCAAGATCGGACCGGAGATCGAATCCGATCATTTTCCCTTTCTTGCCGAACTCACCCGCAGCAATCACCATCATAATGCCGTGCGGGTGAATTCCCTTGGGATGGAAGATGTCGGCCCCGGAAAGCCAAACCTTCTCAACCTGCGAGCGCTTGCTGCCCCACTCATGCTGAATGGGAGCGTCCTCGGCACCATTGCGCTCTATCGCCGGCCAGAGCGCCATCCGTTCCGCCGTAAGGACGAAAACCATCTCGAACATCTGGCCCTCCAATTTGCCGCCGCACTCGGCCGACAACGCGACACGGTCCGTCTGCGTGAACGGCAGATCTCGCTGGCCTCCTTCATTCATCGTATTTCGGATATGACGAATGAGGAGGAGGTTGCGGAAGCCCTCGTCGATTTCCTGCACGCCGAAGTCCATGATGGCGACAACAAAGAGAGCAAGACAACTCTCCGGCTGATCAATTCCGGAACACGGCGGATCCGCCTGCTCAAACGTCTGGGAATAGAGCATCGTGCCGATTCACCGGAAGTTCCGATAATCGAATGGGAAATCGACAAACCAGATTCGACTTATGCCAGAGCCATAAAAAACAGAGAGACGGAACGACATGGAAGCGTGGTAGAAAACGTCCCGAATGGCGGCTTTTACGCCACTGCCCCAGGTATAAACTCTGTTTTGACGGTGCCGCTTCTGGCTGCCGAACTCTCGATCGGCGCCTGCAACCTCGAGAGTTTAAGGAAAGACCGCTATTCCATCGAGGATCAAGCCTTCGTCGAAGCCTTGGCGCGCGCCTCCGCCACTGTCATGGTGAAACTCCGATCCCAGAATTTCCTGATGGGAATCGTGGAACTCCTCAACCGCCTCGTCGAGTTGCCCGACATTGCCGCCACGGAGGAGGCTCTCGAGCGCGCTTTCCGACTGCTCATTCAATTCTCGGGGTGCGCACGCCTTCTGTACCTCGTGCCCGACGATGCGGCAGGAACCGATGCTCCCTGGCGCATCCAGCGGGTGCTCGACGAAGCGGGGAACACGGTGCCGGAAAGCACTCTTGCCGAGTGGCAGAAGGAGACGCAGGAAAATTGGAAAAGCACCTTCTTTTTTCGGACCCTGAACAATCCGACAAAATTCTATACCGAAGATCGGGACGATTTTCATGGCGACGAAGGACGGGGGGTTCCAACACAAGCGATCCAGATAGTTCTTCTCCGACGCAACTGTGACGACAACACCGTCTGCCCGCCTTCCGGCATGCTTGAGATGCTGTTCGTCATGCCGGGAGCGGTGAACATTACACAGCGTAAACTTCTGGAGGTGTTCGGGCAATTCATCGGCTGGCTGCTCGAGGTCGGGCGGGACATCCGGAAAATGCTCAACGAACGCACACTGCAAAAACAGCTTGAGGCGACATCGTTGGTGCTGGGCCAATTTCGACACAGCCTGAAGACGCCGGTTGGGTCGATCAGCAATGTCGTGGCCCGCGCCCGGCAGTTCGGAGATACATCCGAATGGGTTGGAGATGTGCAGGAGGCACTTCGCGAAATCGATCGGGAAATCGAAAATTCAAAGTACTTGATAAAAGTTCCGGAAATTTCTGAAGCAAATATTTCCGAACTCATCGAATTTATAGTTAATCATGCTCGGAGCGCGGCCAACGAAAAGGGAATCGATATAAGTTTCAATCCGTTCGAAACACCCCTTTTTTGGTGCACCGATGCGATTATCCTTCGCACGATTCTGGATAATCTGATACAGAACTCTATTGCGTCTTGTCGTTCAGGTGACTCCATTCACCTTGAAATACGTCATCACGACAACAAGCTGGTGCTTAAAGTTGTCGATACCGGACCAGGCATTTCCGCTTCCATGCGCGACCGCTTGTTTCAGCGTGGCAGCACGACGCGTCCCACCGGAACCGGGTTCGGACTTTACTTCGCAAAAATTCGGGCAAAAGACCTTGGCGGTGATTTGGTTTGGAACAAAGAGCATTCTCCGGGCGCATCTTTCACAATTACACTTCCTTAGGCGTTCATCGTGGAAAGGACTTAAAAAATGCCCGCTATGAATTTTAGATTTTCTGTACTGGTTATTGAAGATACGCCTTTATGGTCTAAACAAATGGGAACGGCACTTTCGGAAACGCTCGGACGACAGAATAACCGGTTCCGATGGGGTTTTGCCAATTCCAGTCAAGAGACTTTGAAAAAATTAAGCCAGAGCCGATACCATTTTTTGTCCATTGACCAGAATATACCGGTATTAAAGGAAGATGCCGTTAGTCCGGATGTCGGCTTAGGTCTGAACAAGATTCTTTCTAATATGAATTATTCCGGCCTGCGAGCCATTTACACGGCACATGGAGAGCTTCATTGGGCGAACAAAGCCGGCCAAGATGGAAGCTGCCCTTATCTTGTGAAATCGACCAGCGGAGAAAACCATCCCGAAAAGAACATTTTCACGGTTTACGGTTGGGCGGAATGGATCGGAGCAGCGCTCGAAGAGCGTTACCTTCCCTCAACCCTGAAGTTGGCGGGTGCGCGTTTGCCATTCCGCATGGGTGAACGCGCCCGGTTGGCCGAAGATCATCTCGCATCCCAAAATTCCAAGGAGTATCTGGCGCAGGTCTGCCGGTTGTGGGAATGCGCGCTCAATCTCGCCTGGGCGCAGACGGCGGCCCTGTGCCTCACGTCCGGCATTCCCATCGGCCGCTTTCCGGACGACAAGCCCGTGCATTGGCAGGAATCGCTCGGCGATCTGTGGCCCAGGCTGGCGGAACGGGGTTGGTTGGCCCCCTGGCGGCGTTACGTCGGCAAGGGATCGCCCGACAACGGATCCGGAGCCGGGGAGCGCTTCCTGGTCAATGGCAGCGAGCCGTTGCGCCAGATCCGCAACATGCTGGCCCATTCGGAGAAGGGGGAAGCACTGGCGCTGACCGACGGCAGCGTCGACCGGCTGGTGCACCAGGCGCGCGACCCCCTGCTGTTCCTGATGGATGCCCTGGCACACTGGGTAGAGCATCCTTTCCTGCTAGCCCCCGTCCGTCATCCCCACGTCGAAGCCGCGCTGGTCGGCCGGGCGCTTGCCGGTAGCAGCCGGCCGTTTGCCGAAATGGTCGTGGAAATGCCGAAGATGCGCGCCCTGCCGCAGACGATCGGCCACCCGTCCACCCGCAACCATCTCTATCTGCCCTGGAGCCTGGCTGACGGTTCTTCCCAGCTGGTTCCACTTTATCCTTTCATCCAGATCGACCGCCACCCCACCACCGGCGTCGACGATCTCGTGGTCATGGTCGGTCGGTCGGCGCGGGGCGGGGCGCTGTGGCGCTCGCTCACCGACATGCAGGTGCGCACCGATCCCGCGCGCGACGCCGCGGCACGGGACGCCCTCAACCTCCTGTTCGGAGGCCGCCGATGACCGCAGCCGGCGATCAAGCCGGACCGTTACCCGTCGACGCCCGGCGCGACAGTGCGAGCCGGGACCGCATCTTTGCCGACGATCCTCTGGACCTGCGTGCCGTCGTCGAGGAACTGTCCCGCCACATCGGCGACGCCCGCAAGCCTGCCGCCGACGGCCAGAAGCGAAACGGCAAAATCGGCCTGTTCGGGGGACAGGGGCAGGGCAAGACCACGGCCCTGTCTGCGGCTCTCGCGCGCCATGATCGGCATTTGAAAGAAAGCGGCCGGCCCGCCCTCGACACCTGGTGCTACGACGCGGCGAAGGTTCCCCTGGACCGGGTGGAATGGGAGTTCGATCGGTGGGTGTTGCAGCGGTTTCTCGTCAGCACCTTGAAAGCGTTATGGCGGACCTTGAAGGCGTCATGGGTGCCGCTT
>JBKHVJ010000397.1:0-8409 GCA_046570145.1 Alphaproteobacteria bacterium | reverse complement strand
CGGTGCCGTACGGCCGAAGCGGCGCCCGGCCGACATCAACCGGGGCGTCGAGATCATTCGTGAGCATCTGAAGACCCTTCCGCAGACGCCGGGCGTCTACCGCATGCTGGCGGGCGACGGGGCGGTGCTATATGTGGGCAAGGCGCGCAACCTGAAGCGCCGGGTGACCAACTACACCCAGGTGGGAAAGCTGCCGGTCAGGCTCCAGCGCATGGTCGCGGAGACCGAGACGATGGAGTTCGTCAACACCCACACCGAGGTGGAGGCGCTGCTTCTCGAATCGAACCTGATCAAGAAGCTGATGCCGCGGTACAACGTGTTGTTGCGGGACGACAAGACGTTTCCGCACATCATGATCACCAGGGACCACGACTACCCGCAGCTGACAAAGCACCGCGGCGCCCGCGGGCGAGAGGCCGACTATTTCGGTCCCTTCGCCTCGGCCGGGGCGGTGAACCGGACCATCACGGCGCTGCAGCGCGCCTTCCTGCTGCGCAACTGCGCCGACACCGTGTTCGCCAGCCGCACGCGGCCCTGCCTGCAATACCAGATCAAGCGCTGCACCGCGCCCTGCGTCGAGCGCGTCAGCCCGACGGAGTACCGGGCCCAGGTCGATCAGGCCCGCGCCTTCCTGTCGGGCAAGAGCCGCGACATCCAGACGGAGTTCGCGGAGCGGATGATGGCCGCCTCCGACGCCATGGATTTCGAGACGGCGGTGCGCTACCGCGACCGTATCCGCGCGCTGACCGCGATCCAGGCCCACCAGGACATCAATGTCGAGGGGGTGGTGGAGGACGCCGACGTCATCGCGGCCTATGCCGAGGGCGGCGTGACCTGCATCCAGGTCTTCTTCTTCCGCGGCGGGCGCAACTACGGCAACCGCGCCTATTTCCCCAGCCACGACAAGGCGGCGGAGACGGATGAGGTGCTGGCCGCATTCATCGCCCAGTTCTATGAGAACAAAGCCGCGCCGCCGCTGGTGCTGGTCAGCCACGCCCTGCCGGAATTGGAGCTGCTGAGCGAGGCGCTGGCGGTGCGCGCCGGCCACAAGGTGGAGCTGGCCGAGCCCAAGCGCGGCGAGAAGCGCCGGATCGTCGAACACGCCCTGACCAACGCGCGCGAGGCGCATGGACGGCGTCTGGCCGAAAGCTCCAGCCAGGCGCGTCTGCTGGACGGCGTGGCTACCGCCTTCGGCATGGATGCGCCGCCGGAGCGGGTCGAAGTCTACGACAACTCCCACATCCAGGGCGCGCATGCCATCGGCGCGATGATCGTCGCCGGGCCCGACGGCTTCATCAAGAACGCCTACCGCAAGTTCAACATCCGCAGCGAGGGAGCGGCCGGCGACGACTTCGCCATGATGCGCGAGGTGCTGACCCGCCGATTCGGCCGGGCGGTGAAGGAGGACCCGGAGCGCAGCCTGGGAAGCTGGCCCGATCTGGTGCTGATCGACGGCGGGCTGGGCCAGTTGAACGTGGCGCTGGAGGTGTTCACGGAACTGGGAATCGACGACGTGACGCTGGTCGGCATCGCCAAGGGGCCGGACCGCGACGCCGGGCGCGAGCATTTCTTCATGGAGAATCGCCCCCCCTTCCAGATGGAACCGCGCGACCCGGTGTTGTATTTCCTGCAGCGGCTGCGCGACGAGGCGCACCGCTTCGCCATCGGCACACACCGGGCCAAACGCGCCAAGGCCATCGGCAAGTCGCCCATCGACGAAATTGCGGGAATCGGTCCCGCCCGGAAGAAGGCGCTGCTGCACCATTTCGGCAGCGGGGCGGCGGTCGCTCGGGCCGGGCTGGCCGATCTTGAAGAGGTGGAGGGGATCAATCGTGCCGTTGCGAAAAAGATATACGATCACTTCCATCCCGATGGTTAGAATGCGGGCACCCTCGATCAGCCGGCTCTCTCACGGGCGCCGTGCGGCGACATCCTCCAGCGGTTCGAGTTTTCCCTCATGCTGACCAGCCTGCCCAACCTGCTGACCCTGTCGCGCATCGCGGTGATCCCGGTGGTGGTCGGGCTGTTCTATGTGCCGGAGGCCTGGGCCGCCTACACCGCCTGCTCGCTCTATGCGGCGGCCTGCATCACCGACTGGTTCGACGGCTATCTCGCGCGCGCCTGGGCGCAGGAAAGCGTGATCGGCAAGTTCCTGGACCCCATCGCCGACAAGCTGCTGGTCGCCGCGACGCTGATCATGCTGGCGGGGTTCCACCGGCTGACCGGCCTGTCGATCCTGCCGGCGGTGGTGATCCTGCTGCGCGAGGTGCTGGTTTCGGGCCTGCGCGAGTATCTGGCCGGCCTGCATGTGGGCGTTCCGGTGACCTGGCTGGCGAAATGAAAGACGACGATCCAGATGATCGCGCTGGGCTTCCTGATCGTCGGCGATTATGGTCCGGCTGAACTGCCGGTGACCATCATCGGTACGGTGGGTCTGTGGATCGCCGCGGCCCTGACCTTCTACACCGGGTGGGATTACATGCGTGCCGGATTGACCCACATGATGGCCGAACAGCCGGCGAAGCCCGGTTCCGCCCGTTCCGCCCGCAGCGCCGGCTGAGAGTTTCCAAGATGAAGATTTTCGGGCTGACCGGCTGGAGCGGCAGCGGCAAGACCTCGCTGATGGTGCGTCTGATCCCGGCGCTGACCGGCCGGGGCCTGCGCGTCTCGACGGTCAAGCATGCCCACAAGGGCTTCGACATCGACCATCCCGGCAAGGACAGCCACAACCACCGCGTCGCCGGCGCGACGGAGGTGCTGGTCAGTTCCCCCCGCCGCTGGGCCCTGATGCACGAGCTGCGCGACGGCGAACCGGAACTGACGCTGGAGCAGCTGATCGGCAAGGTCGCTCCGGTGGATCTTCTGCTGATCGAAGGCTTCAAGCGCGATCGGCACGAGAAGATCGAGGTCTGGCGGGCGGATGTCGACAAGCCGCTGATCGCGCCGGAGGACCCCACCATCGTCGCCGTGGCCAGCGACGGCCCGGTGCCGGGATGCCCGGTTCCGGTGCTGGACCTGAACGACGCGGAGGCGGTTGCGGCGCTGATCGTGAAGCGCTGCGGTTTGGGGTGATCGAAGCGGCTGTTTGGTATCTGCCGTTTTTGTAGGGCGACATGGACATCGCACATTTGGACAGGCCGCAGGCGCTCGACCGCTGCGGCTACCAACTCGCCATCTTCGATTTCGACGGCACGCTGGCCGACTCCTTTCCCTGGTTCATCGGCGTCCTGAACGGTGTCGCCGACCGTTACGGCTTCAACCGGGTGCAGCCTGACGAGGTCGAACAGCTGCGCGGCTATGACGCGCGGCAGATCATGCGGCACCTGCGCGTGCCGAACTGGAAGCTGCCCTTCATCGCCAACCATATGCGCCGCCTGATGGCGCGCGACATCGACGGCATCCGGCCGTTCGACGGGGTGCCGGACATGCTGCGCGCGCTGACCGACCGGGGCGTGACCGTCGCCATCGTCAGTTCCAATTCGGTCGAGAACATCCGGCGTATCCTGGGTCCGGACGCGGCGGGGATGGTCGGTCACTACGGCTGCGGCGCATCGCTGTTCGGCAAGGCGGCGAAGTTCCGCAAGATGCTGCGGACGACCGGCATTCCCGCCGGCCGGGCCATCGGCATCGGTGACGAGGTGCGGGACATCGACGCGGCGCGCAAGGTCGGGATGGACTGTGCCGCGGTCACCTGGGGATATGCCCGCGACGATGCTCTTGCGGCGCGGCGGCCCGATCGGCTGCTGAGCCGGATTGAGGAGATTGCCGGGCTTTTCGGCGGCTAACTGCCACGTCCCGGAAAGCACGCCTTTTCCCTCTTCGCAGCCGGCGCCGCGACGGACTAGAGTGGCGGCCATGGTGCAACTCGACAATGATTGCTTCGCCTTCGGCGGGCCGATGATGGCGGTGGAGCCGGCGCTGGCGCTGCTGGCCGGACGTGTCGGGCCGGTGACGGCCACAGAGGCGGTTCCGCTGACCGACGCGCTGGGCCGGGTGCTGGCCGGCGATGTGGTCGCGCCCTTCAGCGTGCCGCCGCACGACAATGCCGCGGTGGACGGCTACGCCGTGTTCTTCGACGACCTCGCCGCCGACGGGCCGACGGTGCTCCCGGTCACCGCGCGGGTCGCTGCCGGGCAATGGCTCGGCCGGCCGGCGGTGCGGGGGGAGGCGGTGCGCATCTTCACCGGCGCGCCGATGCCCGCGGGCATGGACACCGTCTTCATGCAGGAGGATTGCCGCAGCAGTGACGGGGAAGGCGGCGTCACCGTCGCGCTGCCGGCCGGCAACCGCCGCGGCGTCAACCGCCGGCTGGCCGGCGAGGATGTGCGCGAGGGATCGGTCGTTCTCGCCGCCGGGCGCCGCCTGCGGCCGGAGGACATCGCGCTCGCCGCCTCGCTTGGCCATGCGGCGCTTCAGGTGCGCTGCAGATTGCGGGTGGCGGTGTTCTCGACCGGCGACGAGTTGCGGCAGCCTGGACGTCCGCTGGAGCCGGGCGCCGTCTACGATGCGAACCGCTATGCGCTGATCGCTCTGTTGACCCGGCTGGGCTGCGCCGTCACCGACCTCGGGATCCTGCCCGACCGGTTCGAGACGATCCGCGACGCCCTGGCGGAGGCTGCGGCCGGCCATGACGCGCTGATCACCTCCGGCGGCATGTCCACCGGCGAGGAGGATCACGTCAAGCCTGCGGTGGAGGCGAACGGCCGGCTGGATTTCTGGCGTCTGGCGATCAAGCCGGGGCGTCCGGTGGCGCTGGGCCGTGTCCGCGATGCGGTCTTCGTCGGCCTGCCCGGCAACCCGGTGGCCGTGGTGGTCACCTTCCTGCGCATCGCCCGGCCGATCCTGCTGCGGCTGATGGGAGCGGTGGACGAGACGCCGCGCCCGATCCCGGTGCGCGCTGCCTTCGCCCACAAGAAGAAGCCGGGCCGGCGCGAGTTCCTGCGCGGGTCGCTGACGCGGGACGACAGCGGTACGCTCATCGTAACCAAATACCCGCGCGACGGAGCGGGGGTCCTGTCGTCGCTGGTCGACTCCGAAGGCCTGATCGAACTGCCGGAGGATCTTGCCCAGGTCGAACCCGGCATGATCGTCGACTTCGTGCCTTTCAAAGAATTCCTCTAGGGGACGCGTGATGAAGATTCTCTATTTCGCCTGGTTGCGCAGCAAGATCGGCGTGCCGACGGAGACGGTGGAACTGCCGGCGGAGGTCGCCACCGCCGGCGATCTCGTCGAGTGGCTGAAGACCCGCAGCCCCCGCCATGCCGAGGCGCTGGCCAACAGCAAGGTGGTCAAGGTGGCGGTGAACCAGGAGCATGTGCCCTATGACCATCCCATCGCGGCGACCGACGAGGTGGCCCTGTTCCCGCCGGTGACGGGGGGCTGACGCCATGGCGGTCCGCGTCCAGGCGGAGGATTTCGACGTCGGCGCCGAATATGCCGCCTTCACCGCCGGACGCACCGGCGTCGGCGGTGTCGCCATGTTCGTCGGGTTGGTGCGCGACATCGCCGGCGGCGAGGCGGTCAGCGCCATGACATTGGAACATTACCCCGGCATGACCGAAAGGCAGCTGGAGGCCATCGAGGAGGAGGCCCGGCGGCGCTGGCCGCTGGACGACGTTCTGGTGATCCACCGTCATGGCCGGCTGGAACCGGGCGACCGCATCGTGATGGTCGCCACCGCGTCGGCCCATCGCGACGCCGCCTTCGAGTCATGCCGCTTCCTGATGGACTGGCTGAAGACCAAGGCACCGTTCTGGAAGCTGGAAGCCACGCCGCAGGGCGAACGCTGGGTCGAAGCCAAGGACAGCGACGATGCCGCGGCGGCGCGCTGGGCGGAATGAGAGACTAAGCGGAAGCGGGCCGGTCAGGCGTGACCGGCTTCGCCCGACAGCATGGAGACGCTGACGCCCAGCTTGCCGATGGCGCGTTCCCACTTGGCGTCCAGGTCGGTGTCGAACAGAAGCTGTTCGTCGCAGGGAACGTTCAGCCAGCCGTTGGCCTGGAATTCGGCGTCCAGTTGGCCCGGACCCCAGCCGGCATAGCCCAGCAGCAGGATGTTGCGGCGCGGGCCGCGGTCTTCGGAGATGGCGCGCAGGATGTCGATGGTCGCGGTCAGTGCCACGTCGTCGTTCACCACCAGCGTGCCGTCACGGACATAATCGGTCGAGTGCAGGACGAAGCCACGGCCCGATTCCACCGGCCCACCGTAATGGACCGGCAGGTTGTTCATCGGCTGCGGAACGGTCATATCCAGTTGTTCCAGCAGGTCTTCGAAGGTGATCGAGCCGAACAGCCGGTTCACCACCAGCCCCATCGCGCCGTCTTCGTTGTGGGCGCAGACATAGATGACCGAACGCTGGAAACGCGGGTCCTCCATTCCGGGCATGGCGATCAGCAGCTGGCCGGTCAGCGATTCCGTGGTCTTGGAGTCCGAAGACTTGGTCAGGCGCGGCATGGTCGATTATCCTTGTCGTCGGTCCGGTGCGGAAAACCGCTTCCGTCCGTACGGTCGGTTGTGGTTGGCGCTCTGGCGACGCTTTCACCGGAGTGTGACAGCACCGGTCGAGCTTTGTCACCTATATATGGGGCATCATATAGGGTGTCGGGGACGCGGTTGCGCCCCTTCCCGGAAAGAGAACAGTGCGCGCCATGAAAAGACATGCCTCCTTCCTGTTGCTGCTGTTGGCCGTTATGGCGGGCGGCGCCTTTCCCGCCGCGGCACAGGACGGCGTCGGGACTTGGATCAAGGCCGGGCAGGTCGAGGCGCGGCTCGTCTCCGCCGTGCGCGGCACCGGCGACCTGACGGCGCTGCCGCTGGGGTTGGAATTGCGGTTGGACCCGGGATGGAAGACCTACTGGCGCTCCCCCGGCGATGCCGGATTCGCCCCGCGGCTGGACTGGAGCGGCTCAGGCAATCTGGCCGAAGCGACACTGTCCTATCCGGCCCCTCACCGCTTCTCCGTTCTGGGATTCGAAACCGCCGGCTATGACACCGCCGTCCTGTTCCCGATCCAGGGCAAGCCCGCCGAGCCCGGCAAACCGGTCGATCTGGCGCTGACCGCGGAGCTGCTGGTCTGTTCGGACATCTGCGTGCCGCAGACGCTGAACCTCGCGCTTGCCCTGCCGGCCGGACCGGCGGAGCCGAGCGACGCCGCGAACGACGTGGCGCGCGCCCAGGCTCTGGTACCGCGGGGGCCGAACGGCCTTCTGCGCATCGACGCGGTGCGCGCGACCGGCACCACGCTGGAGGTGGAGGCGACCGCGGCCGACGGCTTCGTCACCCCGGACCTGTTCGTGGAGACCGAACCGCCGCTGACCTTCTCCGCACCCAAGACCGTCTTTTCCGACAACGACCGCCATGTCCGCCTGACGCTGACGGTGACCGAACCGCAACCGGGGCTGGAACTGGCGGGGCGCGCCATGACCCTGACGCTCGTCGACGGCGAGAAGGCGGTGGAATTGCCGGCGACCGCCTCGGCCGGCGGCGCCCTGGCGATTCCCGCCGGCGCCGGATTGGCGGCGATGCTGGGCGTGGCCCTGCTCGGCGGGCTGATCCTGAACCTGATGCCCTGCGTGCTGCCGGTGCTGTCGCTGAAGCTGATGTCGGTGGTCAAGCATGGCGGTCAGACCCCGGCCGCGGTGCGTGCCGGCTTCCTGGCAAGCGCCGCCGGCATCCTGACCTCCTTCCTGCTCATGGCGTCGGTTCTGGTCGGCGTCAAGGCGGCGGGCGGGGCGGTCGGATGGGGCATCCAGTTCCAGCAGCCGCTGTTCCTGGTCTTCATGGTCGTGCTGGTCACCCTGTTCTCGGCCAACCTGTGGGGATTGTTCGAGGTGCCGCTGCCCCGCGTCCTGGCCGACCGGCTGGGCGGGGAGGGGCTGGCCGGTCCCTTCGCCACCGGCATGTTCGCCACCCTGCTGGCGACCCCGTGTTCGGCGCCGTTCCTGGGCACGGCGGTCGGCTTTGCGCTGTCCAAGGGTCCGGTGGAGGTCTACGCCATCTTCGCGGCGCTGGGCGTCGGGCTGGCCTTGCCCTATCTGGCGGTGGCGGCATGGCCGCGGGTGGCCGGCTGGCTGCCGCGGCCCGGTCGCTGGATGGCGACGTTGAAGATCGTGCTGGGTTTTGCGCTGATGCTGACGGCGGTCTGGCTGCTGTCGGTGCTGACCGCGCAGATCGGCGACGTGGCCGCCGCCACGGTCGGGCTGCTGATGGCGGGGCTGGTGCTGGCGCTGTGGATCGGGCGCAGCGCCGGCGGCGCGGCACGGATCGCCGGGCCGGCGCTCGCCGGTGTGTTGGCGGTCGCCGCCTTCGCCATGCCGGCGGCGGTCGGCCCCTCCGCCGGCGCCGCGCCGGTGGTCAGCGATGCCAGGACGCGCTGGGTGCCCTTCGCCGAGTCCGCGATCCGCGACCAT
>JBKHVJ010000396.1:0-8881 GCA_046570145.1 Alphaproteobacteria bacterium | reverse complement strand
CGACACTGTCCACCAGCGTGCCGTCGAGATCGAAGGCGACGGCGCGGACGGGGCGGGATACGAGGCTGTCGGTGGGATCGGTCACGGTCACGGTCACGGCACCTTGATGGCTGAGAAAGCGGACCTGCCGGCTGCCGGTCGGGGTCGATCGGAGGGGCCGGAAGCGGAGCATAGCCCACCCAGCCACCGGCGGGATATGGGTCAGGTACCGCCCATCACCAGCCCGCCGTCCACCGTCAGCGTCTGGCCGGTCATGAAGCGGCTCCACTCGGAGGCGAGGAACAGCACCGGCCCGGCGACATCCTCAGGCGTCGCGATGCGGCCGAGCGGCGTCAGGGCGGAGATGCGGTCCCTCACCGGTTCCGGGGTCGACCGGCTGGCGTCGGTGGGATAGACCAGCCCCGGCGCCACGCAGTTGACGCGGATGCCGAACGGCCCCAGCTCCGCCGCCAGGGTGCGGCTGAAGCCGATCAGCGCCGCCTTGGCGGTGGTGTAGTCATGGTAGGGGACGGTCGGCCGCGCCACGAGGTCGGTCGCCATGTTGACGATGCTGCCCCCGCCCCGCCGGCGCAGGGCCGGCAGCACCGCCCGGCAGACGGCGTGGGTGCTTTTCAGCGCCCCGTCGATCTGGGTCTGGTAATCGTCCCATTCCGTTTCCCAGAACAGCCGCCGGCGGTCGGGATCGAAGACATAAGGGGCGAAGGCATTGTTGACGACGACGTCCAGCCCGCCGAACTCCGCCGCCGCCGTCTCCACCATCCCGGCGACCGCCGCCGCGTCGGTCACGTCCGCGCGCAGCGGCATCCCGTCGCCGCCCAACGCCCGGCACTCCGCCGCCACCGCTTCCGCCGCCGAATCGTTTCGGAGGTAGTTGACCGCCACCATGGCCCCTTCGGCGGCGAAGGCGCGGGCGATGGCGGCGCCGATGCCGCGCCCGGCACCGGTGACGAGGATGGCCTTGCCCTGGAAATCCATCACGGTCCCGTTACTGCTTGGGTGGGATCAGGTCGGTGCGCACCACCGCACCCATGTCGAGCGGGCGGGCGATCAGCCCCAGTTGGTGGAAGGTGTCGGCCCCTTTCTGCATCACGCCGGGATCGAAGGCGCCCAGCCCCTCGCGCTCCGTCGTCTCCGACAGGCTGGAGGCGTTGCGCAGCTTGATGATGCCGAGATTGACCGCCTCGTCCGACCCGTTGATGGCGCGGGTGACGGCGAGGCGGGCCGCTTCCTCCGGGTTGGCGATCATCCAGGCGGCACTGTCGCGGTAGGCGGCGAGGAAGCGGGCGAGCAGCGGCTTCTTGCTGCGGTAGGTCTCCTCCGTCACCACGAAGATGTCGCTCGGCAGGTTCAGGCTGTCGCGCACCTCGATCACGTTCACCTCGGGCAACCCCTTCAGCCGCGCGACGTAGAGGCCGGTGTCGGTCGCCGCCGTGGCGTCCACCTGCCCCTGGATCACCGGGGCGAAATTCAGCAGCCCGGTCACCTCGATGGTCACGTCCTTCTCGCTCAGGCCCACCTGATGCAGCAGGACGGCCAGATTCTGGCGGGTGCCGCTCGACAGGCTGTAGACGCCGACGCGCTTGCCCTTGAGGTCGGCGGGCTTGGTAATGCCGTTGGCCTTCGGCGACACCACGTTGAAGACGTTCTGCGGATAGATGTTGTAGATGGCGACCAGCTTCTCGCCCTTGTCCAGCGCCAGATAGAGAGCGGCGGGATCGGTGAAGGCGATGTCGGCCTTGCCGGTCAGCATGGTCTGGATCGCCGATCCGCCGCCGGTGCCCGGCACATAGTCGAGCGCGATACCCTTGGCCTTGAAGAAACCCTTGTCGGGCTCGGCCAGCAGGTTGGTGATCTCGCTGATCGGCTGGCTCCAGCCCGCCACCGTCACCTTGTCCAATGCCTGGGCAACCGCGCCTGACAAGCCGCCCAGGAGCAGCGCCCCGACAAGGGCGGACACGCCCGCCGCACGAGAAAACAGCCCCATTTCCCTGCTATCCTTTCGCCTGTCGAGACAACAGCCACCGCTCGAACAGCAGAGTGGCCTGATACACCAGCATGCCCAGCGCGGTGATGACCGCGAACAGGGCGAACATCAGCGGGGTGTCCATCATCCCCTGCGCCGCGATGATCGAGGCGCCCAGCCCCTGGCGCCCGCCGATGAACTCCCCCACCACGGCGCCGACCAGCGCCAGCACCACCGCCACCCGCAGCCCGGCGAGGATCACCGGCAGGCCCGAAGGGATCTTCAGCCGTGTCAGGGTGCGCCAGCGCCCGGCGCGCAGCATGCGGAACAGCTCCCGCTTGGCGGGGTCGACGCGGTCGAGCCCGGTCAGGGTGTTCTCCAGCAGCGGGAAGAAGCAGATCAGCGCCGTGATGGCGACGGTGGAGGTCATGCCGAAGCCGAACCACAGGATGAACAGCGGCGCCAGCGCCAGTTTCGGCACCACCTGACTGGCGATGACGTAGGGATAGAGCAGGCGGCGCAGCCCCGCGACCTCCGCCAGCGCCACCCCGGCGACGAACCCGACGAGGCAGCCGATGCCGAGCCCCAGCGCCATTTCCGCCGCCGTCACCGCCAGATGCGGCAGCAGCCGTCCGCTCGCCAGACCGCTCCACAGCGCCGCCCCCACCGCCGAAGGCGGCGGCAGCACCAGCGCCGGGATCCCCGACCAGCGGCAATAGCCCTCCCACCCCGCCAGAAGCAGCAGCGGCAGCAGGATCGCGGCAATGCGGGTCGTCATTCCGCCGCCTCCGCCCGCCGGACGCCGGACGCGCCGTCCATGGCATGGCGCAGCTCGCGGCACAGCGCGTTGAATCGCGGGTCATAGCGCAGGTCGCGCGGGCGCGGGCGCGGCAGGTCGATGGAGACGCTGTGCCGCAGCCGCCCGTCCGCCATCACCGCCACGCGGTCGCCCAGATAGACCGCCTCGGCGATGTCGTGGGTGACGAACAGCGCAGTGGTGCCGCGCTGCGCACACAGCCGCAGCAGATCCTCCTGCAGCTCCTCGCGCGTCAGGGCGTCCAGCGCGGCGAAGGGCTCGTCGAGCAGCAACAGCGCCGGATCGGCGATCAGTGCACGGGCCAGCGCCACCCGGCTCTGCTGGCCGCCCGACAGCGCCCGCGGCCCCCGCCCCGCCAGCCCCGCCAGCCCGACCCGCTCCAGCAGATCCAGCGCGCGGGCGCGGTCGTCGGCGCTGGCGCGGCGGTGCAGCGTCACCGGCAGCAGCACATTGTCCAGCACCGTCAGCCATTCCAGCAGCGTCGGCGCCTGGAAGACGAAGCCCACCGCATCGCCCGGCCCGCGCACCGCCTCCCCGTCCAGCCACACCCGCCCGGCAGCGGGGGCGAGAAGCCCGGCGGCCAGCTTCAGCAGCGTGGTCTTGCCGCAACCGCTGCGCCCCAGCAGGCAGTGGACCGCACCGCGGCCGACCGTCCAGTCGACGCCGTCGACGATGGCCGCACCGCCGTAATCGAAGCGCACGCCCTCGAAGCTCAGGAAGGCCGGCGGGTCAATCGGCATAGCGGGCCAACCCCTCCGCCAGCGCTTCCGCCGACCGTTCGATCTCCGTCACCGTCACCAGATCCAGCAGGTTGAACCGGCCGTCATGGTGCCAGCCGGCCTCCGGCGCGGTCATGCCGCCCAGCGCGCAGAGCCGCGTCACCCCCGCCGCCCCCAGCGGCCCCGCGAGCCGGAACAAATCCTCCGGCGGCGCGGCGATCCCGGCGGTCTGCAGCACGGCACGGTGAGGGGCGACGCGGCCCGCCACCTCGGCCAGATCGTCCACCGCGACCACGGAGATCGTCCGGTTCAGCGCGGTCGGCGCCAGCCCGTCCGGCGCGTCGGTGCAGGACACGCACCAGCCGCCCGCCGGGTCCGACAGCAGCAGGTGGCCGGGATCGTCCAGGCCGCGCATCGCCTGCCCGTCGCGCCAGCCCGCGACCTCCCCGGCCTCCGCCATCGACAGGGCGCGGCGCGGGTGCTTGCGCGCCTGCGCCGCCAGTTCATGGGCGAGCATGGCGGCGAAATCCTGCGGCGACAGCCGGCCGCCGCGCTCGACGAACAGGGTCTGCGGCGAATAGCAGCCCTGCTGGTCGTAGCGGGCGATGTCGTGGGCGGCCAGCCGCGCCGTCTCCCCCGCCCGCCGCGGGTCCAGCGCGGCGCGCGACACCAGCGCGAAGCTGATCTTGTGGCCATAGGGCAGGAAGCGGGTGGTCACCGGCACCCGGTCGCGGATCGCCGCCAGCGCCGAATTGCCGCCATAGGCGACCACCGTGTCGGCCTGGGCCAGCCACGCCCGCTCCGCCGCCGCGTCGCCGCCCTTCCACCAGACCACGGCCAGACAGTCGCCCAGTTTGGGATCGATCTCCGCCAGCAATTGCGCGAACCAGCCCGCGAACAGCGGCTCGGCGCTGGGCAGCTTGCCGACCGTGCCGGACTTGACCAGCAGGCCGGAGATCAGGCTCCACAGCGGCAGCCCCGGCACATTGCCGGCCCAGACATGCAGCAGCAAATCGGGACCGAAGGCGCGGGTGAAACCGCCCTTGGGCGCCGGCTGGAACTCGTCCAGCACCAGCGGATTGGCGAAATCCTCCGCCAGGAAGCGGCGCAGCTCATGGGCGCGGAAGGTCTTCAGGTAGCCGGTCAGCCCCAGCCTCACCATCTCGGCATCATAGCCGGTGACGATGGGCAGCAGCCGTTCCGCCCGGCGGCGCCACGGGTCCTCGCGGTCGAGCAACCGTTGCACTGCCGCGTCGATCACCGCGACGATGTGCGCCGTGGACAACGTCTTCAGATGGCCGCGCGCCGCCGCCCGGACCGTCGCGGCGACCCGCTCCACCTGCCCGGCATCCAGCACCGGGACCGCCACGCGCAGCGCCGCAGCGCCCGACCCGAAGGTCAGGACGCGCCGCTCCACCGCCTCCACCGGCAGGCCGGGCAGATGGCCGGCCAGTTCAATGACGGATGGATCGTCGCCGAAGGCCAAGGCCGCGTTCCCGCTCAACCACGCGCGGCGGCGAGGAAATCCTCCACCGCCAGCGAGCAGCCCTTGGCCTGCGCCCCGGCGACGCGGCCGAGCAGGCGGAAGCCGCCGTCCTCCAGGATGCCGGCGTCCTCGGTCAGGATGGCGGCGACGGAGTTGATGTGGGCAAGATCATGGTGCACCAGCACTCCCATGCTGCCGGGCGGGACATCCCGGCCGGACAAGGGATCGACGACGCGGCTGCGGATCCAGTGCGGGCCGGATTTCAGCGAGGGGCAGACCGCGTTGCCGTCGTCGTAGAACTGGGTGCTCAGCTCCGTCATGCCGTACATGTTGATGCAGCGCTCGCGCGGCACGCCGAAGAACTCGGCCAACTGGCCGTAGAACTCGTCCGGTTCCAGTTCGCGCGACTGGCCCTTGAAGCCGCCGGTGTCGAGGATGCGGCTCCCCTCCGGCAGGGCGAAGCGGCGGCCGTCGCGGGCCATGGCGTCCATCAGATGCACAAGGCCGTAGCTGGCGCCCAGCAGGGCGAAGGGCTGCCCCGACCGTTCAGCGGCGTCCAGCCGGTCATAGAGCCCGGCGGTGTCGATGCCCGCCTCGCCGATCCAATGGCGGCTGTCCGGCGTGCCGCATTCCGCCCGCCCCAGCTCCAGGTAATGGGCGAGCGAGGAGTTCGGCATCGCCGTCTCGGTCGGGAACAGGATGCCCATCGCCATCCGCTCCGCGCCCGCCCCTGCCCCTGCCGCCGGCATGAAGCGGCGGCGAAAGTTGAGCAGCATGGAGCGGTCGTAGACCGCCAGGGTCGTATGGTGGATCTGGCCGCGGATGCCGCCCTTGGTCGTGCCGCTGGTCATGAAGATGCGGGCGGATTCCTCCGCCGGGCGGCAGCTGAGCGTCAGATCCTTGAAGGCGTTGATCGGCACCGCCGGTATGTCGCGCCAGATCTTGACCCCGCGCGGCGTCCGGCCGCGCTGCAAGGCGAAGCGGCGATAGGGCTGGTTGTGCTCGAACTGGTGGGCGAAGACCGCCAGCGCCAGGGCGTTGAAGGCCTCGTCGGCCGCCGCCCCGGTTCCGATGTCGGCCTCGATGAAGGCCAGGACCCTGTCGTAGATCGCGCTCACAGCCGCACTCCCCGCCCCGTTTCCTCCAAGCGGCACCGACCGATGGAGCAACAAACGAATCCGGGATGAGCCTGTGGTGTATGGATCTGCGTGCCGGCCGCGAAGGCCTGCTCGTCCCGCATCCCTACGCCGGCATGACCCGGATCAGGTTCGAAGGGTTGCCGCGTCGCCCGGACGCGAAGGACCGGGCCGGCGGGTGTCTCAGCCTCCTGGACGAGGCTCCCCTGGGAACGGGACGGAGCCTAGAAGACCATCGCGCCGTCTGTCAACGGCGGGGATGACGGCTTTGCGAACCGCGGAAATGGCGGCGCATTGATGAATTTCACCCTCCGCCCTGTTGTACCGCTGCCGCCCCGTGCCGCAGCAACACCGATATCGGCTTGGGTGGATCGGCCCTCACTTCAAGGAGACGCAGATGACCGTTCGCAAATTCGCCGTGACCGACGTACCGCTGGAGCGCACGCCCGGACAGGACGCCCATGTGTTCGTCGGAAACGTGGTCGACCAGCGCCATGGCGGGCCTGTCACCATCGGCTACGGCCGTTACGAGCCCAATCAGAGCATCGACGAGGCGATTGTCGTCGACGACGTGATGGTGGTGCTCGAAGGGCGGGTCTCGGTCGCCTCCGATGCCGGCACGGTCACCGCCGGTCCGGGCGAGATCGTCTACATGCCCAAGGGTTCAAACGTCACCATCCGCTCGCACGGGCAGGGCGCCCTCACCGCCTATGTCACCTATCCGCACTGGCAGGAGGCGCAAGCGGGCCCGGATCGGCATTGATCGGCAAAAGCAGGAAGAGTGTGGAGCGGCTCACATCCCGGAATCCGGGGCTTGGGTAGGGTCTGTCCATCGGCAACACGCCGCATCCCGCGGCCCCGAGACAGGAGACCAGATCATGATCCGCACCTCCCTGCTGACCGGCTTCGCTTCGCTCGCCCTGTTCGCCGCCCCGGCGATGGCCCAGAACATCTCCGACATTTCCAACACCGCGGCCGGCGTCGGCAACACCGCCAACCAGAGCGCGCTGGTCATGCAGAAGTCCAAGGGCCCCTTCGCCGGTCCCAACGTCGCCACCGTCTCCAATCTCGCCGCCGGCATCGGCAACACCGCCAACCAGGACGCCTTCGTGAAGCAGAAGAGCGGCGGTCATTTCAGCGGTGGGTCGATGGCGACCGTCGGCAACACCGCCGCGGGCATCGGCAACCTTGCCGGCCAGAAGGCGACGGTGATGCAGAAGAGCGGCGGCCTGCTGAGCGGCGGCTCGGTCGCCAACATCGGCAACACGGCGGCCGGCATCGGCAACACCGCCCTGCAGCACGGCACCGTGCTCCAGCGGTCGGGCGGGCTGGCCGGTCCCTTCAACCACAGCTCCATGCAGAACCTGTCGGCCGGCACCGGCAACTGGGCGGGACAGAGCGCCCTCGTCAAGCAGCGCTGACCGACCTCCCTCCTCCCGGCTTCCTCCCCTGACCTCGCTCCGGCCGGCTTCCGGCCGGAGCATTCCTTTGTCCGGCCACTCCCGCCGGGCGCCTTCAGGAAAAGCACTCCCATCTGTGGGCCAACTCACAGAGCCATTTCAGGCACTTGGCTAAGCTTTCCTCAAGAACGCCGCACAAGAACGCCGGGGCACGGAAGCCCGAAGCCAAACCCCCACCGAAGGAACTCCCGCAATGATCCGCAAAATCGCTCTCGGCGCCCTCGCCGCCGCCCTGCTCGCGACACCCGCGCTGGCGCAGCCCAAGACCGGTGCAGGCACCGGCATGCCGTCGATGACGGCAGTGCCCGGGCTGGTCAGCACCAACGTCGTCAACGCCACCAATGTCGGCGCCGGCATCGGCAATTCGGCGCAGCAGCAGGGCACCGTCCTCCAGGGCGGCGGCGCTCCCATCCGCGGCGTCGGCCCGCTGGTCAGCACCAATGTCGGCACAGCCACCAACGTCGCCGCCGGCATCGGCAACACGGCCGGACAGAAGCTGCTCGGCTTCCAGGGCAACGGCGTCCAGGTCGGTCTGAACTTCAGCGGCCGCGGGCCGCTGGTCAGCACCAATGTCGGGATCGGCACCAACGTCACCGCCGGCCTCGGCAACAGCGCCGCCCAGTCGTTGACCGGGCTTCGCCGCTGAGCGCCCCTTCTCCCAACCGGCAGCCCTTTGCCCATCTTTCTTGCCCGGGAGGCCACCCATGGCGAAGTTCCCGATGATCCTGGCCTTCGTCGCGCCCGCCCTGCTGTCGATGGTCGCAGCGGCCCCGGCGCAGGCCGCCTCCCTCGCCTGCCAGACGGTCGATGGCAAGACCGTCTGCATGCGGGGTTCAGGAACGCTGAGCTGCGTGACGCTCGACGGCCGGACCCGATGTTCCGCCACGCCGTCCGACCCGCGGTCGGAAGTCGTTCCCGAAGCGGACATCCAACTGCTTCCCCGCCCCGTGGCGCCGGACCTGCGTGGTTTGCTCAATCGCCGCGACTTTCCCTTCGGCCATCAGGCCCGCTCATTGGATTTGGACGACGACGAAGACCCCGACCTCTGATCCCAACCGAACCGGAGACACCGCCATGTCCCGCCTTCTGACCCTGTCGTTGACGCTCGCCACCATCGCCGCGGCGCCCGCCTTCGCCGCGACGCCGACCATGTCCTACACGCGGGCGACCACCCTAGGCCCGCTGATCCACCGGCCGGCGCCCGGCATCCCGAAGCCGCCGCCCTGCCTTGCCTGCGGCACGCCGACCCTGCCGGGGATCATGCCGGGCCCCACCTACGGCGGCGAGCGCGCCCTGAACC
>JBKHVJ010000395.1:0-13418 GCA_046570145.1 Alphaproteobacteria bacterium | reverse complement strand
GCAACATCTTCCTGGACGGCAACAGCTTCCGGGAAAGCCGGTCCGTCGACAAGCATTCCTTCGTCGGCAGCGTGCAGGCAGGACTGACGCTGCGCTATGGCCGCTATGGCCTGACCTATGCCCAGACCCTGCAGACGCCGGAGTTCCGCGGGCAGAAGTCGCTGACCAATTACGGCTCGCTCCGGCTGTCGGCGCAGTTCTGAGCGGCCCGCATCATCCATCCGAATGCCCCGCCCGCCACCATTCGCCCCTTTCACGCGCGGCCGGTTCGGGCTATGTCAGGGGAATGAACCAGTTCGCACGCCTGGCGATCGAGGCCGGTCCGCTGGCCGCCTTCTTCGTCGCCAACTCCCAGGCCGGCATCATGACCGGCACCGCGGTCTTCATGGTCGCCATCACCATCGCGGTCGCGGTGTCGTGGCGGCTGGAACGCCGCATCCCGATCATGCCGGTGGTCGGCGCAGGCTTCGTGCTGCTGTTCGGCGGCCTGACCCTGTGGCTGCAGGACGACCTCTTCATCAAGATCAAGCCGACGCTGGTCAACCTGCTGTTCGCCTCGGTGCTGTTCGTCGCCCATGCGATGCGGCGCAACGTGATGAAACGGCTGCTGGGCACCGTGCTGAACCTGTCGGACGAGGGGTGGCGCACGATGGGCATCCGCTGGGCCTGGTTCTTCCTGGTCCTGGCGGTGCTGAACGAGGTGGTGTGGCGGAACTTCTCCACGGACATGTGGGTGAACTTCAAGGTGTTCGGCATCATGCCGCTGACCCTGGTCTTCAGCGCCTTCCAGGCGCCGATGATCATGCGCCACCAGCTGCCGGACGAGCCGGCGGAAAGCGGACCGGCCGCCTGAGGGCGCCGCTTAATCGGCTTCCTTCGGCGCTCGCCTCTTGTGCGGCGCGGAAGGGGCACTCACATTGGTGGCGACCGCGACGTCGTCCGCTCCGACCGATTTGCAGAGGTATTGATCGATGGGCAGTTTCAGCATCTGGCACTGGTTGATCGTTCTGGTCATCGTGCTTCTCCTGTTCGGCGCCGGCAAGCTGCCCAACGTGATGGGCGACATCGCCAAGGGCGTGAAGGCCTTCAAGTCCGGCCTGAAGGACGAGGAGGAGGAGACGCAGGCGGCTCCGGCCCAGACCGCATCCCAGGTCCCGCCCGCCGCGATCAACCCGGCGCCCGCCCAGCCGGCCGCCCAACCGGTCACGCAGGCTCCGGTGCCCCCGGCCGCTTCGTCGACCGTCTCCCCGACGGCTCCCACGGCCGCCCAGCCGCACCCGGTCGATCCGGCCAAGCCGCATCAGGGCTGACCGGCACCCCCAGGGCGGCAGCCTCTTCTTTTGCATCGCCCCTCCGCCGGGCGCGACCGCTTGGCGGTTTGATGGGGCGGCAAAATACGATAAAGAGAAGGGGCTTTCCGCAGCCGATCCGTTTTCCGCGGACCGGCTGCCGGAAGGCCCCTCGTTGTTTCCAGCCGGCCCGCCATGACGGGCAAGCGCAGGTCGACCGTGACGCTCAAGCCACCGCCCCGGCAGGCACCCACCCTGTCGACACCGACGCTCAAGGACGAGATGAAAGCAAACGGCAAACCTTCCGAGACTCCGCCGCCGGAGAACGAGGACATCGCCAAGCTGCTTCGTGCCTTGAACGAGGATCTGCACGCGGACCAGCAGGACGAGGTCGAGGACGACGAGGAGGAGCCGGCAAGCCGTGGGCTGCCGCTGGGGAAGATCGCGCTTGCCCTGCTGGCGGCGGGCGGCATCGCCGTCGGCGTCGTCTATCTCGGATCGGGCGATCCGGAGCCGGTGACGACGGCGGCCAACAGCTCCTCGCCGATGGTGCCGGCCCCGGCCATCACCCGCGCGCCCCAAAACGCGTCGCCATCCAATCCGGCACAGCCCGGCGCAGCGACCAGCAGCGCGCCGGTCGCGACCGTCACGCCGCCGGCACAGACGCCCTCCACCCAGGCGGCTCCGGCTGCTCCGGCGATGCCGCCGGCTGCGTCCTCCGCACCGCCGCCGCCGGTCGCCGCCCTGCCCGCCAATCCTCCGCCGGTTCTGAAGGTGCCGGAACCGCCGCCCGTTCCGGCCACGGCGCCCGTCGCCGCACCGAAGCCGCGCGCCACGGTCCCGGCCGAGACCGCTTCGCCGCCGGCCGCCCAGAAGCCGGAAGCTCCCAAACCCGATACCGCCAAACCCGATACCGCCAAGCCTGACGCTGCCAAGCCGGAACAGCCGGCCTCGGGCGAGCCTGCCGACACCGGCTCCCTCCAGGCGATGCTCGCCCCACCGAAGGAGGCCGCCAAACGCCCGCCCGCCGGCGCAGCCCCCGCCGCGACTCCCACCGCCCCGCCGGCTCCCCCGGCCACGGCATCGGCGCCTCCTGCCGCCAACAGCGAAGCGAAGCCGCCGGCCAGGGCCGCCACCCCGCCGGCTTCGATGCCGGCCGGGCGCTATACCGTGCAGGTCGGCACCTTCTCGGTGACCGCGAATGCCGATTCGCTGGCGCAGCGTCTGCAGGGCGGCGGTTTCCAGGCCTATACGGTGGACTGGACCGACAGCTCCAACCGGTCCTGGCGGGCGGTGCGCGTCGGCGGATTCGCCGATCAGACCGCGGCCAGGCGCGAGGCGGAGCAGTTGAAAACGAAGATGGGGCTCAACCCGGTCGTGATCACCGCCCGCTGATCCCCCGCTGGACCGGTGGAGGCACGGCACCGATCCTTTCCCTGCGACAACGTGTCATGCAATCGATAGCCCGGCGGCGACATTTGGTCGCGGCCGGGCTTTTTCTTGCGCCATTTGCCCCCGTTCTTTGGTCGGGGGAGCCGGGAGTGCCGCTTGATCCCCGCTTGTCTTTGCTCGTACCATGGACATTCCAGGGCACGAACGCATTGCCCAGGCCACAAATTTGGGAAGCCGGCAGCAGACCGGCGCACCGGAGGACGTCCCGCCATGAAGCCGACCATCCTGGTCGTCGACGACGAACCCAGCATCGTCCTGTCGCTCCAGGTTCTCATGCAGCGCGCCGGGTTCGACGTGCGCATCGCCCGCGACGGGGACGAGGCGCTGCGCTCGGTGGAGGACTATACTCCCGACCTGATCCTGCTCGACGCCATGATGCCCAAGCGCGACGGCTTCGACGTCTGCCAGACCCTGCGGACCAACCCGGCCTGGAAGTCCCTGCCCATCATCATGCTGACGGCGCGCAGCCGCGACGTCGAACGGCAGAAGGGGTTGGCGCTGGGTGCCACCGACTACATCACCAAGCCATTCTCCACCCGTGACCTGCTGACCACCGTCCGCCGCCATCTGGGCCTCACGGCGCCCGGCAGCGTGGAGCCGGCGCCGTGACAGCGCCCAAGACAGCCGCCGCAACCGCTCCTTCGCCCCGGCGGATGGTCCCGCTGGCCTTCCGAGCCGCCGGCCTGGGTCTGGTGGCGCTGTCGGTCGGGCTGGCGATGACGGTGCGCGGGTCAGACGCGGCGGATCCGCTGCTGACCTATGCCGTGGTGATGACGGCGGCCTGCGCGGCGGCGGTGTGGGGACTGTGGCTGGCGGTCAACCGCTACCTGCTGCGCGCCGCCGAAACGCTGGGCCGGGAGGCGGGGCTGATCGCCCACGGCAATGCGGAGGGTGCGGTGGGCGGCCGGGTGCCGCTGGCGCGCTACGGCGACCTGCAGCCGATCGCCCGCGCGGTCAACGACCTGTCGGACAAGCTTGCCCAGGTTCGCCGCGACATCGCCCGCACCGTCGCGGAGTCGACCGCCAAGGCGGAGGAGCAGAAGACCCAGCTCGCCGCCGTGCTGCGCGACCTGCATGAAGGCGTCCTGGTCTGCAACACGCGGCATCAGATCCTGCTCTACAACCAGACCGCCCTCGACATCCTGCACCTGACGGGGGAACTGGGGCTGGGCCGCTCGCTGCTGCATTTCGTGGTGGCGGAGCCGCTGACCCACACGATGGAACGGCTGTCCTTGCGCGTGCGCGAAGGGCGGCACGTCAACCACGAGCATGGCACCACCGCCCAGTTCGTCGGCGCCACCACCGACGGCCGCATCCTGCTGGAAGGCCGCATGAGCGCCATCCTGCAGGACCCGGAGCCGGGACCGGACGGGACGCCGGTCATCACCGGCCCAGTCATCACCGGATATGTGCTGACCCTGTCCGACGCCACCAGCGAACTGGCGGCGCTGGGCCAGCGCGACGCCCTGCTGCGCGAGGCGACGGAGGGGTTCCGCGCGCCGATCGCCAACCTGCGCGCCGCGGTGGAGACCCTGTACGACGCGCCGGACCTCGGCCCCAGCGACCGTGCGGCCTTCGAAAGCTCGATGCTGGACTCCTGCGACAGCCTGTCCCGCCGGCTGGAGCAGGTGACCGCCGCCTACCGCAACGTCGTCACCGGCAGCTGGCCGATGAGCGACATCCACTCCAACAATCTGATCAACCTCGTGGCCCATCGGGTCGGGACCGAAACCCCCACCACTGTCACGCTGACGGGCCTGCCGCAATGGGTGCATGGCGACAGCCACGGGCTGGTCCTGCTGTTCGCCTATCTGATCGAGAAGATACATGGCCTGACCGGCGCCACCGCCTTCGACCTGGAGGCCGCCGGACCGCAGGACGGCGACCGCTGGGTCTATCTGGATCTGGTGTGGGACGGGCCGGCGGTGCCCAGTGCCACGCTGGACGGCTGGCTGGACCAGACCCTGCCGGGCGGGCTGGGCGGACTCAGCGCCGGCGACGTGCTGCAACACCACCGCAGCACCGCCTGGAGCGAACCGCTGCCCACCGCCGAAGGGACCGCAACACATGCGCGGCTGCGCGTGCCGCTGCCGCCGGCGCAGTCGGCGCGCTCGGCCCAGCCGCGTCCACGGGCCAGCGCCCGGCCGGAGTTCTTCGACTTCGGACTGCTGCACCAGCCGCTGGCGACCAGCGAGCTTGGCCGCACGCCGCTCGACCGGCTGCATTACGTGGTGTTCGACACGGAGACCACCGGCCTGTCGCCCAGCACCGGCGACGAGATCATCCAGATCGCCGCGGTCCGCGTCGTCGGCGGGCGCATCCTGACCGGGGAGACCTTCAACACCCTGGTCGACCCCAAGCGGCCGATTCCGCCGGAATCGGTCCCCTTCCACGGCATCACCGACGGCATGGTGGCCGGCAAGCCGACCATCGAAGCGGTGTTGCCGCAGTTCCGCGGCTTCGTTTCCGGCGCGGTGATGGTGGCACACAATGCCGCCTTCGACCTCAAATTCCTGAAGATGAAGGAACGGGCGGCGGGCGTGGCCTTCGATGGCCCGGTGCTGGACACCATGCTGCTGTCACGGATGCTGCTGGGCAATGACGGCGACCACACGCTGGACGGCATCGCCGAACGGCTGGGCATCGAGGTGGTCGACCGCCACACCGCGCTTGGCGACAGCCTGGTCACCGCCGCGGTCTTCCTGCGGATGATCGAGATGCTGCGCGAACGCGACGTGCGGACGCTGGACGACGCCATCCGCGGCGCCAACATCCTGGTCGAACTCGCCGCAAGGGAACGCGCATTTTGAGCGCGCCGCCCCGCGAGGAACCCGCCCCCCGCCGCCGCGAGCGCATGGCCGGGCTGTTTCTGCTGGCCGCCGTGCTGTTCAGCCCGCCGCTGATCGGCCTGTTTGGGGTGGAGGGCACGGTTCTGGGGGTGCCGGCCCTCTATGCCGGGATCTTCGGCGCCTGGGCGGCGGTGATCCTGCTGGCGGCGCTCGCCGGCCGGACCCGATAGGGGGCAGCATGGGCGTCGGGCTGGATTGGGGCACAGTCCTGGTCGTGGCGCTGGCTTACCTGTCCGCCCTGTTCGCCATCGCCCATTGGGCCGACCGGCGGGAGGCCGCGGGACGCAGCGTCATCGCGTCGCCCACCATCTTCGCCCTGTCGCTGGCGGTCTACTGCACGACCTGGACCTTCTACGGCTCGGTCGGGCGGGCGGCCACGCTGGGGATCGGCTTCCTGCCGGTCTATCTCGGCCCTACCCTGCTGATGCTGCTGGCCCCGCTGCTGCTGCGCAAGATCCTGCGTATCGCCAAGGCGCAGCGCATCACCTCCATCGCCGATTTCCTGGCCAGCCGGTACGGCCACAGCCCCCTGCTGGGCGGGCTGGTGGCGCTGACCGCCACCGTCGGCGTCACCCCCTACATCGCCCTGCAGCTTAAGGCGGTCGCCGTCAGCTTCGACGCGCTGACCGGCGGCGGGCTGGAGACGGCCCCGGCACCCATCCTCGACCAGGGGTTCCTGATCGCGGCGGTGATGGCGCTGTTCGCCATCGTCTTCGGCGCCCGCCAGATCGACGCGGCGGAGCATCACCCCGGCATGGTCGCGGCCATCGCGCTGGAATCGCTGGTGAAGCTGGTCGCCTTCCTGGCCGTGGGAATCTTCGTGGTCTGGGGCCTGCACGGCGGGCTGGACAGTCTGTTCGCCGCCGCTGCCGCCCGTCCCGACCTCGCCCGGCTGTTCGGCGGCGACATTGCGCTGGAGGGAGCAGCCTCGGGAGTGTGGGTCACCACCACCATCCTATCGGCGGCCGCGATGCTGTGCCTGCCGCGCCAGTTCCAGGTGATGGTCATCGAATCGGTGGACGAACGCCAGCTGGACCGTGCCGTCTGGCTGTTCCCGCTCTATCTTCTGCTGATCAACCTGTTCGTCCTGCCGGTGGCGCTGTCGGGATTGCTGACCTTCGGCGGGCGGGTGGACCCCGACCTGTTCGTGGTCGCCCTGCCCCTGCATGGCGGGGCGGAATGGCTGGCCCTGCTGGCCTTCCTCGGCGGATTGTCGGCGGCGGCGGGGATGATCGTGGTGGAGTCGGTCGCGCTCTCCACCATGCTGTGCAACGACCTCGTGGTGCCGGTGCTGCTGCGCTTCCGGCCGGCGGCGCTGGCGCGCTCGGCCGATCCGGCGCCGCTGCTGCTGTTGGTCCGACGGGTCGCCATCGTCGCGATCCTGATGTTCGGCTACGGCTACTACCGGCTGGCGGGATCGGCCTATGCGCTGGTGTCGATCGGGCTGATCTCCTTCGCGGCGGTGGCGCAGTTCGCCCCGGCCCTGATCGGCGGGCTCTACTGGCGCGGAGCGACCCGGCGCGGCGCCATCGCCGGAGTGGCGGCGGGCACGCTGATCTGGGCCTACACGCTGCTGCTGCCCAGTTTCGCGCGCTCGGGCTGGCTGCCCGCCAGCTTCATCGCCGACGGGCCGTGGAGCATCGCGGCGCTGCGGCCCTATGCGCTGTTCGGGCTGGAGGGCTGGGACCCGCTGACCCATGCCCTGTTCTGGAGCGCGCTTGCCAACATCGGCGCCTATGTCGGGCTGTCGCTGTTCGACCGGCCCGACGCGGCGGAGCGGGCACAGGCCGCCACCTCGCCGATGTGTTCGAGCAGGTCACCGCCGCCATGCCGCCGACCTCTCCGGCGGACTGGCGCAGTGCTGCCAGCGTCGGCGATCTCACCCGCGTGGTCGCCCGCTTCCTCGGCCCGCAACGCGCCGAACAGGCCTTCGCCGGCGCCGATCCGGACGAAGCGGCGGGACCGGAGCGGCTGCGGCTGGCCGAACGGCTCCTGGCCGGCGCCATCGGCGGGGCGTCGGCGCGGGTGGCGCTCGCCTCCTCCGTCTCGGCAGGGGCGGTGGAGGCGGCGGAGCTTCTGCGCATGCTGGATGAGACCAGCGATGTCATCGCCCACAGCCGCCAATTGGAGCTGAAGACGGCGGAGCTGGAGCGCGCCACCGACGCGCTGCGCGCCGCCAACGAAAGGCTGACCGAGCTGGACCGGCTGAAGGACGATTTCCTGTCCACCGTGACGCACGAGCTGCGCACGCCGCTAACCTCGATTCGCGCCCTCAGCGAGATCCTGCACGATGATCCGGGGTTGGAAGCCGAACAGCGGCAGGAATTCCTGGCCGTCATCATCAAGGAGAGCGAGCGGCTGACCCGCCTGATCAATCAGGTGCTCGACATGGCGAAGATCGAGGCCGGCGCGCTCGATTGGCGGGTCGAGGACATCGATCCGGCCGCCCTGCTGACCCAGGCGGTTGCGGCGACGGAGGCGCTGTTCCTGGAACGCGGCATCGCCCTGTCGGTGGACATCCCTGGCAACCTGCCGCCGGTGCGCGGCGACGAGGACCGGGTGATCCAGGTTGTGATGAACCTGCTGTCCAACGCCGCGAAGTTCACGCCATCCGGCGGCCGGACCCGGCTGGAGGCCCGGCCGGATGGGGGAATGCTGCGAATCACGGTGACCGACAGCGGCCCGGGAGTGGCGCCGAAGGACCGCAGCATTGTGTTCGAGCGTTTCCGTCAGGCCGGCGACATGCTGACAGGCAAGCCATCCGGCACCGGGTTGGGGCTCGCCATCGCCAGGCGCATCGTCGGGCATCTTGGCGGCCGGATCGGGGTGGAGGACGCCCCCGCCGGGCTGGACGCCGAATCGGGCAAGGGAGCCGCCTTCTGGTTCACCCTGCCGCTCGCCGGGCCGCTCGCCAGGCCGCCCACCGGGCCGCTTGCCGCACCGCCTGCCGATGCGGTCTCGCCCACGCCGCTCCCGCGGGAACCTGCCGCCTGATCGGTCATGTCTCATTCACAACCATCTGGCCGCATTGCAATCCCGTGTTATCCTGCCCGCCGACCGCGCGTGATAATCGATGGGGGGATTTCCTTCATGCGGCCTGTTCCCGGGTTGCGGCCACGGTGCCATACAACCGATGGGGCACCGTACGCCACGGTGCTTCCCGTTCGGGCGATCCGCGCTTATGGTGGGGCGCTCGGATACGGTTGTGGCGCGGGTTCGGCGGGTTGGCGGTAGGAAGGCGGGATGGGAAAGATTCTGGTTGTCGACGACGAGAGGGACGTCGAAACGCTGATCATGCAGCGTTTCCGTCGCGCCGTCCGCGCCGGTGAACTGGAGTTCCTGTTCGCCCATGACGGGCAGGAGGCGCTGGAGACCCTGCGCGCCCAGCCCGACATCGACATGGTGCTGAGCGACATCAACATGCCGGGGATGGACGGGCTTACGCTGCTCGACCATCTGCCGCAGGTGAATGCCGACATCCGTGCAGTGATGGTCTCGGCCTATGGCGACCTGGGCAATGTACGGGCGGCGATGAACCGCGGCGCCTTCGACTTTATTATCAAGCCCATCGATTTCAGCGACCTGGAAGCCACCATCCACAAGACGCTGGAGGCCTGCCGCGCCGTGCGGCGGCTGCGCGATGCGCTGCAGGAGACCCGGACGGCCGAAGCGGCGTCGCGCGCCCAGGCCGCCCGCCTGCGGCGGGTGCTGGACGGCAGCCCCATCGGCGTGTCGATCATCACCGAAGCGGGCGAGCTGCTCTACTGCAACCAGCGCTGCGCCGACCTGTTCGGCGTGCCGGCGGAGGCGATGCACCAGCGCTGCTCCCCCACCCTGTTCCGTCATGTGCGGGAAAGGCTGCCGGACCGGGCGCCCGGGGCTGTGCCCGCATCGGACGAAATCCACTACGTGCGGGAGGACGGGCGGACGGTATGGATGGCGATGTCCGTGGACCGCACCTCCTACGAGAGCCAGCCGGTCTTCATCGTCTGGCTCTACGACATCACCGAACGCAAGGTGCAGGCGGAGGCGCTGCGCAGCGCCAAGGATTCGGCCGAACAGGCCCTGGCCGACCTGGAGCGCATGCAGTCCGACCTGATCCGGGCGGAGAAGATGGCGGTGATCGCCCAGCTGATCGCCGCGGTCGCGCACGAGATCAACACCCCCGTCGGCATTGCGCTGACCGCCGCCACCCACCTGCAGACGGCGTCGGAGGCGATCATCATGACCTTCAAGGGCGGCCAGCTGCGCAAGAGCGACTTCCAGGACTATGTCGGCACCGCCAGCGAGGTCTCCACCCTGCTGGTCGCCAACATCGAACGCGCCGCCGCCCTGATCCAGAGCCTGAAGCTGGTGACGGAGGGCAAGGCCAGTTCGCCGCGCAGCCGTGTCGGCCTGCGCGACTATCTGTCCGACATCGTGCTGGCGGTGCAGGTGCAGCCGGCGGCGGCAGGGCACCAGCTGGCGCTGGACTGCCCGGACGGGCTGGCGCTGGACACCTATCCCGGCGCGCTGACCGAGGTGTTGCTGGCCCTGCTGACCAACGCCTTCGCCCATGCCTTCGAGCAGGTGCCGGCGGTCGCCGCCATCGGCGCGGATGCCGGGGTCGGGATGCCGGAGGATGCGGCGGCGGTCCGCCGCCCCGGCGGCAAGGTGACGGTTTCGGTGCGGATGCTGGGAGAGGACCGGGTGGAACTGCGCGTGTCCGACAACGGCCGCGGCATCCCGGCCGACATCCGCCCGCGGCTGTTCCAGCCCTTCACCACCACCCGCCGCGGTGCCGGCAGCATGGGGCTGGGGCTCTACGCCGTGTTCAACCTGGTCACCAGCAAGCTCGGCGGCGAGATCGACATCGACAGCGAGTTCGGCCGCGGAACCAGCGTGGTCCTGCGGCTGCCGCTGGATGCCCCCTGATCCTGCCGCGGCCGGTCCTGCCGGATCAGCGGCAGAAGCCCTGTGGACGACATCTTCGGGATCCTTCCCATGCATGACAAGACCGATCTGCTACGATCCTTGCCCCCGCTGTCGTCCTATTCCCCTGAGGACTCGGTGGCGCATTCGCTGGACCGGGCGCGGCTCTACCATGACCAGCTGGTCGCGGCGATGCCGGGCCTGATCGTCCATCGCGACGGCGTGATCCTCCATTGCAGCGGCACGCTGGCCCGCCTGCTGGGCTACGAGTCGGCGGAACAGGTGATGGCCCTGCCCGACGTCATGACGCTGGTCCCGGACGATGCCCATCTGGCGGAGCGCAACGCCTATGCCCGTTGCCTGCAGGCTCCGACCCAGCCGCTGGCCCGCCGCATCAAGCGCCACCGCGCCGATACCAGCATCCAGTGGTTCGACCAGCTGCTGGAGCCGGTGGACTGGGGCGGTGCGCCCGCCGTGATGGAGATGCTGACCCAGATGCGCCCCGAGGCCGCCAATGCCGAGGTGCCGCATCAGGGACAACTGCTGCAGGCGGCCATCGACGCCATGCCCAACGGCGTGCTGATGCTGGACCGCGACCTGCGGCTGGAAGGGGCCAACAGCGAGTATTTCCGGCTGTGGGACTATCCCCCCGGCATGTTCCCGCCCGGCACCCCGGTGGCCGAGACGCTCTATTACAATCACAGGCGCGGGGATTACGGCGACGTCCCCTGCGAGGAGACGGTGGCGGAACTGTGCACCCGCTTCCTGGTCAAGGGCGTCATCAATTCCGAACGCCAGGTGCCGACGAACGGCCGCATCCTGGACATCCGCACCGCACCGCGCGCCGACGGCGGTTACGTCATCACCCAACACGACATCACCGACCGCAAGCGCATCGAAGATGAACTGCGGGAGGCCAAGGAGCGGGCCGAAGCGATCCTGAAGGAACTGCGCGAGACCCAGCAGCAGCTGATCGTGCAGGAGAAGATGGCATCGCTCGGCCAACTCACCGCGGGCATCGCCCACGAACTGAAGAACCCGCTGAACTTCGTCAACAACTTCGCCGAACTGTCGGGAGAACTTCTGGACGAAATGCTGGCGCTGCTGGAGCCGCTGAACGACCATCTGGACGACGCGACCCGTGCCGACGTGGACGATCTGGTCGACAGCCTACAGAGCAACCTGCGCAAGATCGCCGACCATGGCCGGCGCGCCGACAACATCGTCAAGAGCATGCTGGCCCATTCGCGCGGGGGTGGCGGTGAATGGCAGGCGACCGATCTGAACGCCCTGGTGGAAGAGGCCCTGTCCCTATCCTACCATGCCGTGCGCGCCCAGGACCGCAACTTCAATGCCACGCTGGAGCGCCGATTCGACCCCGAAGTGGGCGAGGTGAAGCTGGTGCCGCAGGACATGTCGCGTGTCCTGGTCAATTTGTTCACGAACAGCTTCTACGCGGTCCGCAAGCGACAGTTGACCTGTGGCGACTCGGTTTATGAACCGACGCTCACAGCAACAACCGAAGCAAGAGGAACTGAAGTTTCGATAAGAATTCACGACAATGGCGTCGGCATGCCACCCGCCGTGGTCGATAAGCTATTCACGCCTTTTTTCACGACGAAACCCACCGGCGAAGGAACCGGCTTAGGCCTTTCACTCAGCTATGACATCGTGGTACATCAACACAGGGGCCGTTTCGACGTATCCAGCATCGAAAACGAGCATGCCGAGTTTACGATCACGCTGCCACGAACCGTGACGGCAATGTCGCTAGGGGAGCGCCGAAAGACATGACCCTGGGAATCCTCGTCGTCGACGACGAACCGGATATCGAGGATCTGTTCCGTCAGCGTTTTCGCGCAGAATTGCGCCGTGGAGAATTGGTCCTTCACTTCGCCTCTTCTGCGGAGGAAGCACTTGAAAGCTTGAATACCGGCCTGCAACCGGAAGCTGTTCTTGTCCTGAGCGATATCAATATGCCCGGCATGAGCGGTCTTGACTTCCTGCAGCGCCTCCGCGCGGACGCCCCGCAGGTGCCGGTCATCATGGTCACCGCCTATGGCGACACCGAAAACCGCCGCCGCGCGCTGGACATCGGCGCGACCGAGCTTGTGACCAAGCCCGTCGATTTCGTCGCTCTGAAGAAACTGGTCCAGAACGTCATCGTCCAGAAGACGGCGGCCTGAGCACAGGCTTTCGCCTGCCTCGGGTGGGACGGGGGCGGACACCCCCGGCAGCCATCACCCCGCACAAACCGCCGCGATGTCGGTCAGTTCCGGCCGCGCGCCCGCCGAGCAGGACGGACAGTCCGGATCGAGCGGAACCGCGATCTCGTTGAACTCGCCGCGCAAGCCATCATAGAGCAGCAGTCGGCCGGCAAGCGGTTCGCCCAGGGCGAGCAGCAGCTTGATCGTCTCGGCCGCCATGATGGTGCCGATCACCCCGGGCAGCACGCCCAGCACGCCGGCCTCGGCGCAGGACGGTGCGTATTCGGCCGGCGGCGGTTCCGGGAACAGACAGCGGTAGCAGGGCCGCAGCCCCGGTGCCGCGCCGCCGAACACCGACACCTGCCCCTCGAAACGGAAGATCGCGCCATAGACGTTCGGCACGCCCAGCCGCAGGCAGGCGTCGTTGACCAGATAGCGCGTCGGCAGATTGTCGGACCCGTCGACCACGACATCGTGGTCGGACAGCAGGTCCAGCACATTGGCCGCCTCCAGCCTCGTGTCGTGCGATACCACCTCGATGGTCGGGTTGAGGTCGAGCAGGGCTGCCCGGCCGCTCTCCACCTTGCGCTGGCCCAGCCGGCTTTCGGCATGGAGGATCTGGCGCTGCAGGTTGCTGCGCTCGACCCGGTCGTCGTCGATCAGGGTAAGGCGCCCGACCCCCGCGGCGGCGAGGTAGAGCGCGATGGGCG
>JBKHVJ010000394.1:0-2324 GCA_046570145.1 Alphaproteobacteria bacterium | reverse complement strand
CGGTGGTGAGCAGATAGACGAAGACGCCGGTGAGGTAGGAGAAGGCGGCGTTGCGCCAGTGGCCTTCCTTCTCGCCTTCGGTGAGGATGCGGGCGGCGTGCTGGCAGTCGGGCACCAGATGGGGACCGGGCCGCACCGCCATCAGCGGGTTGTAGCGCGGGCCGCCGGGCCGGGCCAGATCGAGGACGATCACGTCGCCGAAGCGTTCGCGGGCAGCGCCGCTGTCGCCGGCCAGGGTGCCCTTGAAGTCCCACACCACCGCGCTCTCGCGCCAGCCGGCGAACAGGGTGGGCAGCACCGTGGTGGTGGTCTTGCCCGAACCGGTCGGGCCGATCACCAGCACCGGCTGCATGGTGCGTTCGCGCAAGGGCTGGCCGTTCCAGGCGCCGAGGACGATGCAGGAGTCCGCCGTCATCGCCGCCCCCTCAAGAAGACCGCTGCGGCGGACATCGGTCGTATCGGCCCAGCGACCGGCGCCGAAACCGGGCGAGCGCTTGTCGCGCAGGCCGACGCGCACGGCCAGCGCCAGGGCCACAGCGCCACAGACCAGGGCGGCGGCGATGACGATCCAGCGATGGCCCGGAGCGAGCAGCCCCCACCAGCCGAGGAACTGGCCGGGCCCGTAGAGCGCGACGGTCCCAATGCGCAGCCCGCCGAAGACGATGGGCCAGGCGAAGATCCAGCCGACCAGCTCGGTGACGGCCTGGACCGTGAGCAGCCAGACGGCGATGCAGCCGAGGAGAGTCCGGACGGAGGGGGGCGTCACAGCTCGCGCCCTCCCAGCTCCTGCAGGCCGTCGCGCCCGGCCTCGCGGCCGCGCTCCTCGCGCAAACGCTGCATCTCGATCAGTTGGCGCTCGTAGGCCTGCCGCTCGCGCTCGTCCATCCAGCCCAGCGTCCGGGTGGTGACCTCGACCGCGTCATGGCGGAACCAGTGGGTGACGACGTCGCGCTCGAAGAACAGGTCGCGCTCGTCCTGGACGCCGCGGATCATCACATGCAGGTGCTGGTTGCCGTCCGGGTGGGCCATATCGGGCTTGCGCTCGACGGCGGCCACCCACTCCAGCCCACCGACCCGGCGTTCCCAGGCGGTCATGACGTCCCGGCCATAGGTCACCATGTCGTCGATGCGGTGGCCGTCGTTCGGGCTGACGATGACGTGGAAGACGCGGCGGTCGTCCGACCAGGATGCTGCGACCTCGCCCTTGTCGAGGCCGAGGCGGTCGCGGTCGAAGAGCGGCCCGTCCTTGGCGAGGTAGTTGGCCAGCACGGCGACCGAGTTGGGAAAGGCGCCGCGGGCACGGTCGTGGTAGATCAGCTTGACGTTGACCGGGCGGGCGTAGGCGCCGGACTCGGCCGGCGCCGCGCGGACCTTGACCCGACGTTCGGCCCGGCGGACATAGCCGCGGGCGAGCGCCCGGCCGCGATCGGCCAAGGCCTTCATCCGGGCCTTGAAGCCGTCATCGGCCGCGATGCCGTCGAAGATCGACCCGCGCCATCCCATCTCCGCCATCCTCCCCGCCCCCGGCCCATCGACCAAGGGTCGTTGCCACCGTGACGATGAAACGAACGGGGGCGGCGGAACAGAAATCAATCGGGGGAGGCGGATCAACGGGTCATGTTCGCCAATGTTCGCCTCCATTGAGGCGTACACGGCTGAAATTCAAGAAAATCAACGGTCACGAACGACGGCGAACCGCTCTTTTATCTTGCTGACCATTGATTTTCCTTCTTCCGCAGACCATCCACAGGCACTACCGGGACTTGGAAATTTTGTCCGCTTTCCAGTCTTTGCGCGCTATTGCACGCCAGACTTCTCTGTTGGGTCGGACAGCACCACCGACCCCCTTGATCAGCCCGCCGACGAGGCCGATCCCCGACCAAAGACCTCCGAGACGAGGTGGCGGATATCCGCTTCGGCCCGTCCGGCCATCTCAAGCTCCGGCACCAGCAACCCGATGCTCCGGCTTGTCGCAAACGCCATCCGCTGCCGCACCACCGCCGCGGCCACCGGCAGGCGCAGCCCCAGCACCGTCACTTCCGTCCCCGGTTCGACCGCCAGCCCGTCCGCCGCCCGGGTCAGCACCAACGCCGCCATCAGGCCAGGTTCGACCGCCAGCGCCTCGGTGACGAGCTGCATCGTGGCGGCACTGTGACCGAGCGCTTCAGAGTCGGGCAGTGTCGGCACCAGCACCGTCTCCGCCGCCAGCAGAGCCGCCCGCACCGCCGCCGGTAAGCGGGACGGGGTGTCGAGGAGGATGTGATCGAAGCCGGTGGCCAGTCCCCACACCCCGCAGCGCAACTGGCTGCTGGTGATGGCGATGG
>JBKHVJ010000393.1:0-5733 GCA_046570145.1 Alphaproteobacteria bacterium | reverse complement strand
GGATGAAGGTCCCGCACGCCTCGCTGGTGCCGGACGGCGACAATCCGGCGCTGCGCGTCTGCCCCGGCTGCCGTGACGACATCGACCCCTACAAGCTGCCGGCGCGCCGGGTCGAGCAGATCGCCGTCCGCCATCCCCGCCCTGATGCCTCGCTCGGCATCACTGGCGACACCCTCGGCACCGAGCAGGGCCAGGGCTTCACCATCACGACCGAGTCCGGCGACCGTATCGAAGTCGAGGAGTGATCCGTGCCCGACGTTCCGATTTCCCAGCTGCCGGCGCTATCGTCGGTCAGCCCCTCTGCCTATGTGCCCGTCGATCAGGATGGCCGCACAGGGCGCGCTACGGTCGCGCAGATCGGCTCCGCCGCGCAGAACCTGACGCAGAGCTTTCTGACCGTCGAGAACGAATCCTCGACGCTGCCGAGCAGCCGCTACGCCTCCGCCACCAACGGCATCACCACGGCGGACGGAGGTCCCGGCGGTGCGCTGACCCTCAGCCTGACCGGGCAGGCCTCTGCCTTCCACCAGCTCAACGCCTATGGGCTGGTGACCCTGACCGCCTCGGGTGCCGTCACCTCCCGCTCGCTGATCGGGCCGGGGAAGGGGTTTAGCATCTCCAATGCCGACGGCATCGCCGGCAACCCGACCTTCGCTCTGACCGGCGGGCTGCTGTCGATCGAGGACCTGACCGGCCCAGGCATCGTCTGCTCCACCGGGGTGGACGTCTTCACGCCGCGGACCCTGACCGGCACAACCAACCAGATCACGGTCACGAACGGGCAGGGTGCTGCCGGCGACCCCACCTTCGCCATCGCCGACAACGTTCGGCTGCCGGGCACCGCCGGCTTCGTGCCGCCGGCTGGGACGACGGCGCAGCGCGCCTCAGTTCCACCGGCGTTCCAGCTTCGTGGCAACACCGACTTCCAGACAATGGAGGTGTTCGTCAACGGTGAGTGGCGGACGCTCTCCATGAGCGGCGGCGTGCAGTCGATTGCGACTGGGACGGGACTGACGGGTGGCCCGATCACGAATACCGGCACGATCAGCATCGCCAACACCGGCGTCACCGCTGGCAGCTACGGAAGCGCCGGCAAGGTGGCGACACTGACGGTCAACGCGCAGGGGCAACTGACGTCTGCGGGTGAGGTGGACATCACACCGTTGTCCATCGGAGCGGTGCCGACGACGCGCACCGTCAGCTCAGGAACCGGGTTGACCGGAGGAGGCGATCTCTCGGCCAACCGCACCATTGCTCTGGCGAATACCACTGTGGCGCCGGGCAGCTACGGAAGCGCGTCGCAGGTCGGCACCTTCACCGTTGACCAGCAGGGGCGGCTAACCGCAGCCGGCAACACCAGCATCACCCCGGCAGCCATTGGTGCCCAGCCCGGTGACGCGACGCTGACCGCGCTTGCCGGCCTCGATGCCACGGCCGGCTTGGTGGAACAGACGGGCGCGGACGTCTTCACCAAGCGCACCATCGGCGTGGCTGCTCCCACCAGCATCCCAACGCGAGCGGACGCGGATGCGCGCTATGCGCCCCAAGCCTCCCCAGCCTTCACAGGCACCCCAGTTGCACCGACCCCAGCGGTAGGCACGAACACCACGCAGCTTGCGACTACAGCATTCGTGCAGGCCGGTTTCAGCGTGAAGCAGCCCAGCGAAATCGCCGGCATCGACCCTATCCTTGACTTCCCCTTCCGGGCATCGACCGCCGTACCAAGCGGCGTCATCACTGGATCGTCGGGCAAGTGGGTCTTCAATCAGGCGGGCGTGCTGACCTATGTCGCGGCCGGTACGGCCCCTATCGAATACGACCCGATCACCGCGGCGCTACAGGGGCTCCGTGTAGAGGAAGCCCGGACAACCCTGGTAGTCAAAAGCCGCCGCCTCGATGACGCCGCGTGGACAAAGAGCGGCATCACGACCGGAGCAATTGCCGGCGCTGATGGCGTTCTCGGGGCAGCAACCCGCCTTACCGCCTCGTCGGCCAATGGCACCTGCATTCAGGCGTCTTCGTCCGCCTCTGCCGCTCGCCGGTTCGCCCCGTTCGTTCGCCGTGCTGCCGGCACTGGAACGGTGCAGATGACGCTGGACGGCGGAGCGACGTGGACCACGATTACTCCGACATCCTCCTATGTCCGCTATGGCATGGGGCAGACAGTCGCAAATCCCACCATCGGCTTTCGCCTTGGCTCTTCGGGCGACCAGATCGACGTAGACTTCGCGAATGGCGAAACCGGCGCCTTCGACACGTCGCCGATTGAGGCGGGATCGTCAATCGCCACCCGCGCCGCAGACGTCAACACCCTACTGCTGTCCAATGTCAGCGGGTGGAACCCCAATGAGGGGACGATCTATGTGGAAGCAACATCGCTTGGCAGCGCATCAGCAAACCAAGCGTATGTGACCATAAGCGACGGCAGCACATCCAACATGATTTTGCTGTACCGCAGCGGTACCGGCGTTGGCGTGTCCGTTAAGGCCGCAGGCGCTGTAGTCGGGCAAATCACGATTGGCAATATCGCGGCCGGCACGCGAGCAAAGATTTCGGTGTCGTGGTCGTCGGCTGGATTGGTCGCAGCGATGGGCGGGACAAGTGTAACCGGCGCTCTCTCCGCCATTCCCAGCGGCTTGACGCGCATTGACTTGAGCCACCAGAGCCCGTTCGGCAATCAGCTAAACGGCTGGTTTGCCCGCGCGGCCATGTTCCCGCGCGCCTTTGTGGCGTCAACGAACCAACTCTTGACCGCGTGAGGCTAACCATGCCCAAGACATTGCGCCTTCGCGCGAACACTGAGGCCGCGCTTATCGCCGCCCTGCCGATGCTGCGGGGAGAGGATGCGGACGGCGCTCCGTTCTGGCTGATCGCCGGCCCGGTGTGCGACGTTGACGTGATCGGCCCGCTCGCTCTGACGGCCCCTGTGACCGATCCGGATAGCGGTGAGGTGGCGACGCCAGCCGTCGTGGACGAGCGCTTCCACGCCAACATCCGCGGGCCGCGCATCGGCGCTGACCCTGACGCCTGGGCGGCCATCGTCTCCGCCGCTGAGCCCTTCACACTGACCGAAGTAAACAACCCCCGCCGGAGGTTCCAGGCATGACCTATGCCCCTGCATCCCGGCACGTCGCCGGCCTCATGATGCCTCGTCATGCGGAATTGGTGGAGAAGATCACAGCCTTCTCTGAGGCGCTTCTGGACGACCCGGACGCCGCTACGGCCCTAGCGACGCTCGGTGCCCAACCGGCGGACGCCACGCTTACCGCCCTGGCCGGCTTGGTAACATCGGCAAACAAGCTCATCTACGCGACCGGTGCCGATGCCTTCAGCATCACGGACCTGACTGCCTTCGCTCGCACCTTGCTTGATGACCCGGACGCCGCGACGGCACTCGCCACGCTCGGTGCTCTGGCGCTTACGGGCGGCACACTCACCGGCCCGGTGAAGCAATCCGTCACCACACTGACGGCAGCGAGCAACACGTTCACGCCGGATTGCTCGCTCAGCAACGAGTTCGACTGCGGCACCGTCGTGGCCGCGTCAATCATCGCCAACCCAACGAACGTACCGGCCGCGGGCAAGGTGCAGCCGCTTTCGATCAAATGGACACAGGACGCCACAGGCGGGCGCACGATGAGCTTCGGCGCGAACTGCATCAACGTGGGTGGCACCAGCGCCAACACGGCAGCCGGCAAGGTCAACTTCGCGGTCGGCAAGATCTACAGCGACGGCAAGTTCTACTACTCCATCGTGAAGGGGGCATGATGCTTGGCTTTGCTGATTTTATGATGGGTAGCTCGGGCTTTACCTGCGACATCGACCCACTTGCTGCATCTCGCGTGCTGTTCATTCGTGGCATGGGGGCGAACAATACGCAGCCAGCCACTGATGAGCTTGGCAACGCGCTGACTTGGGTAAGCAACGGCTCCATTTCAACGGCGGCCGGAGACAGCGCGTGGCCCAGCTATGGATCGTCCATCCGCATCAACTATCCAAATGATCCGACGTATATTCAAAGCCCACGTGCGAGCAATTTCTCCTTCCCAGGTGACTTCACAATGCGCGCGCGGATCAAGCGCGATGCCATCAACTACTGCACGATCTTTGCGCATGAGGCGTACAACGGCAGCGAGAATGGCAACTTTGTTTTCCGTATGCTGCCAGATGGCATGGAGTTCCGCGCCTTCGATGCAGGGGGCGCCAACCAAGAGCAGGTCATCGTAAACAATATTACGATGACCGATGCCGGGTCGTTCATTGAAGTTGAGGCCTGCCGGGCAAGCGGGTTCATGCGCCTGTCTTACAATGGAAATGTCATAGCCAGCGGCAATCTGGCCAAAGCGCTCGGCAGTACGGCAAACAATGCTGTGCGCTTGGGCATCGGCACCACCGGCGGACAATTCACGCCGACCTGCTATGCGGACGCCATCATCTTCAAAGGCGTGAATGCCCATACCGGCTCCTACACGCCGGCAACACAACCTCCGTGTTGAGGACCTTCGACATGCAGCTTCCCGCCATCATCATCAAGGGCGAAGGCATCTTCCAGACCATCTATAACCCGACCGCGTTTTATTACGGTTCCGGTGACGACGCGATCCTGCATCCGGCCGCAGCATGGAACCTCTGGACCGCTGCCGATTGGGCTGACATGTGCCCGGACTGGCAAGTGCTGCCGCTGCTCGACTCTCCCCCGGTCGAAGTCGGGAAGCGGGCGGTGCGGCGTCCCATCGCTGAATGGCTCATCGAAGCCGACGCCGTAAAGGTCACCTATGAACTGGTGGATCTCACCCCTGCCGAGATCGAAGCAGCCAAACCGCCGGTGCCGGCCGCGGTCACCAATTTCCAAGCCCGTGCGGTGCTGCTGGCCGCCGGCCTGTTCGATCAAGTGGACGCCGCCATCAAGGCGCAGCCGGTCAACTCCAACGCCCGGCAGGCTTGGGAATACGCCAACGAGCTGACCCGCAACGGCACGCTCGTGAACAGCGTCTCCGAAACGCTGGGCCTGACTGCTGCCCAGCTCGATGACCTGTTCCGCCAAGCCGCCAAAATCGAGGCCTGACCATGCTGGGCGAACTGGCATCCCTGCTGTCCTGCCTGCTGAATGTGCTGGCTGGCGGACAGCGCGAGATCACGTTCAGCGCGGCGTCCTATGAACTGGCCGCCTTCGGCACCACGCCGCGCGCCCGCTGGTGGGGCGTCCGCCGGGTGGCGTTCGTCAACTGGCTGAACCTCCACGTCACCGGCGAGGCCGACCACTGCCGCAAGGCCTGGGAGGCACACCTCGCCTTCTGGCGCGAGCGCATGGCCCTGGGTGCTCCGCCGGTCTAACGCCGACGCCCAGCCACACTCTCGGCCCCATCGTCCTGAATTCTGCAGCCTGAGGAGGCTTGCTTGTCCTTCACCGAAGTCTTTGGCGGCTCCCCGGTGCAGCCGGCGGAGGTGGCTTATCGCGCCATCGCTCTGGCAGCCGACACCACGCTGCAGTGGCCCGTGGTCGGAGCCAACACCTCCAACGTCGCCGCGGGCATCATGGACGTGACGCCGGGCTCGACCGGCCTGTCCATCCGCATGCCGCCCGCCGACGAGGTTTCCGTCGGCAGCGCGGCACTGGTCTCCAACGTCGGCGCGACCGCTTTCACGCCGCGGGATGCCGCTGGTGGCACCATCGCAAGCATCGCGGCCGGTGCTTCCTACGACGTCTTCGTCACCGATAACGGCAGCCCTGCC
>JBKHVJ010000392.1:0-5219 GCA_046570145.1 Alphaproteobacteria bacterium | reverse complement strand
GCCCTCGATGTCGTCGAGCTGGTGGGTGGCCAGCACCAGGGCGACGTTCTTCTTCGGCCCGCGACGGCGCAGTTCGTCCAGCTCGTCGGGCTGGTGCTTGAGCGCCTTGAAGGCCTCATCGACCAGGAACAATGTCGGGCGGCCATCGGCGAACAGCCGGTAGAAGCGGCGGAACAGCGCCCGGATCACCGGCACGGCACCGGGGCCGCGATCGATCAACGCGCCGATGTCCACCGTGGTCCAGGCCGAACCGAGGAAGCGGTCCTCCGCCGCATCGACCAGATCGCCGTAGGGACCACCCCGACAATAGGGCTCCAGCGCGATGCGGAGGATGTTGTCCTGCACCAGATGGGCGAGGTGCGAGAGGGTGCGCTCGGACGGCGGCGAGACGGCCAGCAGATGCAGCGCCGCGTCCACCGCGTCGCCGGCCTGCGCCGCCGAGAGGCCGCCCGGGGCCAGCACGCCCTGGAGCCGCAGCAGCTCCATGACGAAGCCATGGCCCCAGGCGAAGCCGCTGGCCGTGTCGATGTCGGCCAGCGGCTGCAAGGCAAGGTCCGCCACCGCGCCGTCGTCGCTGCCCATGGAGAGAAACTCGCCCCCCGCCGCCCAGGTGGCGACCAGCGACGTGCTCTCGGTGGCATCGACGTCGATCCAGACGACACGGGCACCGGGCGCGCGGGCGAGAAACTGGTGGCCCATGAAGGCCAGCACGGTGGACTTGCCGGTGCGCGGCGGTCCGATCACCAGCGCCGCGCCGTCCGGCCCCTGGTGCAGGTCGAGCATCAAGGGCGTCCCGCCTTCGGCCTCCAGTTGCATCAGCGGGTCGCAGCGCAGATGCGGATTGATCGCCGGCCCGCTCCAGACCGAGGACAGGATCAGGAAGTCGGTGAGCTGTACCTGGGTCAGCGGCACCTTGCGCGGGTTGGGGCGGACATGGCCGGGCAGCGTGCCGTACCACGCCCGCTCGACGCCCCAGCTCTCCTCGATGACGGTGAAGCCCAGCGACCGCAGCGCCTTGACGAGGTCGGCCAGGCGGGCCTCGGCCTCCTCGACGGAGGAGCCCCACAGCACGGCGGTCGGCGTCATCCAGCCTGAGCTGGTGCCGGCCTGCTCGGCCTCCAGCCGGGCGGCCTCGGCCTCCAGGGCTTCCAGCACGCCGACCGGGTCGTGGCGCAGCGCGGTGAAGCCGCCGACCGCGCGCAGCAGCACCGAGCGCCAGTCATAGGAGGTGTCGTCGTGCTTGCGCCAGAGGGCGGCGAAGACACCGCGCGCCTGGACATGGTCCATCGCCTCGAAGCGCACCGACCAGCGGACGGGAAAGGGCAGCGCGTCGAGCGCATTCAGTAGGCCGGGGTGGCTGACCTTGGGATAGCCGCCGATGCCGACGACGCGCAGGTGCCAGCGCTCAGCCCCGTTGCTCCAGGCCGGAAAGGAACCGGGGAGAAAGCCGACATCGACGAGGTTGGCCTTGATCGGAAATCCCGGAATGTCGGGCGCCGAGACATATGGCTGCTCGATCGGCGAGACGCAGGAATGGAGGAACGCCATCACCGCGTCGTCGTCGAGCATGCGTGCCCAGCCGACGGCGCGACCGAACAGGCCGGCGAACTGCAGGACCAGCTGGCGGAAGGGTTCGACATGGTCGCGCATGACGTCGGGCTTGGCGCGCTCGGGCGGGTTGCGGGTGAACCAGGCGGCCCAGCGCCGCGCCTGTTTGTGGGTCGGGGTGAAGGTGATGGCAAGAAAGCTGCGCGAGCGCAGTTGCCGTCCGGCGGCGTCGAGCCGTTCCCGGCGCTCGGCGTCGATCAGGCTGGCCACCGGATGGGCGCCGGTATCGCGTGGGTAGCCGTGGCCCCAGCGCCGCTGGGTCTCGAAGTGAAAGGTCCAGCCGCCGGTGAAGGGGTATAGCGCGTTGCTGGCGGCCATAGCGGTTTGCTGGATCTCGGCCGGATCCTGGACGCTCTGGTCGCGCCCGCCATACTCGACGACGGCCATCAGCGCGCCGTCCTCCTCCAGCAGCACCACGCCGGGCCAGACGAAGCAATCCCACGGCAGATGCCGGGACAAGGCGTCGAAGCCATCGTCGAAGGCGGTCAGGTCGAGCATGGTCAAGGCATCCTCATCAGCGGGGGGCTTTGTAAGCGGACAGGCCGAGCGAGCGGCCCCGCGTGCGCAACGCCCGGGCCAGCCAGGCGGCGGTGCCCTGGCGGAGGATCTCCAGCCACCAGGGATCGCGCCGGGTCAGATGACGGGCGGTGAGGAAGACGGCGAGGAACCCGGCCACCGCCTGGGGCAAGGCACCGAGCGCGAACCACAGCTCGGCGGCCAGCCACAGGGCGATGGCCAGCAGTTCCATCGGCACGCCGAGCGGCATCTTGGTTGGCCGCACCGAGGTGCGGCGCACCGGCTTTTCCCAGCCGTCCGGCAGCAGCGGAGCGTTCATCGCTCAGCCTCCGGCCAGCGCGATGATGGCGTCGCGCGCGCCATAGGCGGCGGCACCCGCCACGGTGAAGACGAAGACCACCACCCCGGCGATGCGCGAGAACATCGCGGCGACCAGCGCCAGCAGCAGCCCGGCGGTGACGGCGATCGGCACGAAGTTGGTGTCGAACACCGCCTGCCAGGACAGCAGTTCGGCGCCGAGATTGGCGATCACCTGCGCCCGCGCCGGTCCCGTCACCGCCGCCAGCGTCAGCGCCAGGAGGAGCGCCCGGCGCGCGTTACCGTTGGATGTCATGCTCACCTCCACCGTTAAAATCCTCCACCCCCAGCGGGCGGAGGACGAACCCGCGCGCCGGGTCGTAACCCTCGACCCGGACGATCTCGTTGACGAAGCGGCGCCCGTCGGGGTGGCGGGCGAGATGGACCACCGCGTCCACAGCCTTGGCGATCCAGCGCATCTGCAAGGCGTCCATCGCGACGCCGCCGAGACCGACCATCTGGGCGACGCGGTCGAGCGCGTCCCAGGCCGAACCGGCGTGCACGGTGCACAGTCCGGGATGGCCGGTGGTCCAGCCGACCACCATGGCGCGGGCCTCGGCGCGGCGGGCCTCGCCTAGCACCAGATGCGTCATCGGCACCCTGAGCGCGCCGGCCACCAGGGCCTCCAGCGTCACCGGCGGGTCGGCCAGCGGATCGCCGACCATGGCATAGGCGAAGGGACAGGGCGGCTCGAACTCGTAGGGATCTTGCAGGATCGCGGGCAGCCCCTGCTGGAAAGCCGGCTCCTCCAGGGAGGCGCGCAGCAGCGTCGTCTTGCCGGTATCGACGTCGCCGGCGATCACCAATGTGCGGCGGGCGGCGATCAGCCGGCGGATCAACGTCACCTGGAGTCTTGTCGCCGCGCCGGACGCCGCCCAATCGTCCAGCGTGATGCGCCCACGATAGGGCTTGCGGATCGAGCAGGACGGTCCCGGCGTCACCGGCGGGATGTCGGCGTGAAGGCGCTCGCCGGTGACCGGCAGCACGGCGTCGAGCGTCGGGCGGTCGCGGCGCAGCTCCTTGCGGTGAAAGCCGGCGACGAGCGCCAGGAAGCGCAGCAGTTGGGCCGGCTCGACCATGCGGACCAGTTCCGGCACCGGCCCGTTCTTCACCACCACCCGGCACAGGCCGGAACCGCCGGCGGGCGGCAGCACCAGCAGGTTGGCGACGTCGTCACGGGCCAGCAGGTCGCCGAACAGGGCGTCGCGCAGCAGGACCAGCGAGGCCAGTAGCAGGGACTGACGGTCGAGCTCAGCATCCCGGTCCTTCATGACGCCGCTCCGTTCCGCCGGGCCCGGCGCTTCCACTCCTCCAGGATCACCGCCCGGGTTTCGGCCACCGCCTCGGCATCGACCGTAAGGCCGACGTTCAGCAGGGCGAGCTGGGTGATCATCATGTCCTCGATGCGCAGGATGGTCGCCTCGATCTGGTCCTCCTCGACCCGGGCGCGGGCCAACGCCGACAAGCCGCGATCGACCACCAGCGTGACGGCGTCGGAAAAATGACGGAGCCGGTGCCGCTCCTGGACAATTTCGATCTGCCGGGCCAGTGCCTCGGGGATGCGGGCGGAGACATGGCGGAGCGTGCGAAGATCGTCGGTGCTGCTGGAATCCTGACTCATGGCTATGATCCCTCGGTCACACGATGGTCTTGCGGCGGGGTGGGCGGGCCGGACGCGGCGCGGCTGCTTCGCTACCCTGGCCGAACCAGCGGTTGGCTTCGGGCCGGGGCGCCCAGGCACGGGCCGGCGGGCCGTACAGCGGCTTCCAACGCGGATCGTCGTAGGGATGCAGGCGCTGGGCGCGGATCGGCTTGCCGTAGCCGAAGACGATCAGGTCGTTGCCGCTCATCTCCAACGCCGCGTGCATCGGCATCACCGGCCGGCGATCGACCCGCAAGCCGCGGCTGACGGTGGGGAACAGATCGAGCAGCCCCTTGGAGGTCGAGCGCGTCGGCACCTCCTCAATCGCCTCGCCGACCATGCGGCTGATCCGCTCGGCCTCGTCCGACGAATTAGGCCGGAACACCACCAGCCGGGTGTTGGCGGTCAGGCCCTTGCCGTAGCGTTCCTCCACCTCGCCCAGGCTCTGGGCCAGCAGCATCAGGCGGATGCCGTATTCGCGCACGTAGCGGATCCATTCCGCCGCCTCCGGCATGCGGAATTGCAGGAACTCGTCGAGCGTCACCAGCAGCCGCCAGCGCCGCGCCCGCCCGTCGTCGGCCAAGTCCCGGTCCACGGTGAGGAAATCCACCATCTGGGTGAGGATCAGGGTGAAGACGCGCTTCAGCCGGCGGGCGTCCATCGGCCGGGCGACGATGTAGAGGGTCACCGGCCGCTCGCCGGCTACGAGATCGGATATGGAAAAGTCGCTGGCGGCGGTCTGCGCCTCCAGCACGCCGTCCTCGAACTCGGCGAGCAGCACCGAGGCGGTGACGTAGACCGACTTGCGGTAATGCAGGCTCTTGTCGACGGCGCCGCCCCGACCGCCCTTCCGGGAGCCCCCATCCTTGGCGCCGTTCTCGTCACGCTCCTCGCTCTCGGCGGCGACGCTCTTGTCCCACAGTTCCTGGGCGGCGCGCTGGGCGGTCGGGTGGATGCCGTTGCGCAGCGTCAGCGTCAGCCCGTCGTCGCCGAGCAGGATGTGCCGCCGCGCCCCGGCCAGCGTCTTGTCGCCGTCCGGGGCGGTGGTGAGCAGATAGACGAAGACGCCGGTGAGGTAGGAGAAGGCGGCGTTGCG
>JBKHVJ010000391.1:0-12282 GCA_046570145.1 Alphaproteobacteria bacterium | reverse complement strand
GCTAGGGTGCACAAGCCCGTGCACATCCGGCTGGCGCCGCGCCTGGGCTGGCCCAGGATGGGTGAGTTGGTGCGTGCACCGGCGTGGGCGGTCCATAATATAAGGTGCTGGTGGTTGGCCCAGGCGGCTCAGATTGGCCCAGGTCAGGCGATTAGGCGGATGTGCTTGAGCATGTCGTTCTGGCGATCCGGGGCGTGGGCTACCAGCAACTCGCTCCAGCGCCCAAGCCAGCCTTGCGGAAGCGCCCGGAGCTCCTGGGTCCACTTACCCGCGGCTTGCTGTTCCACGATGCGGCGGCGAAGCTCGGTCGGGGCGGCCAGCCACATGCTGCACCAGGCCATCAGCCAGTCAGGAACCGTAGCGCCCTTGTCAGAAAACGCACCTTTCTTCCAGGCGGTCACAGAGTGCTCCGTGCGGCCGAGTGTTTGCGCAAACTCTTTCTGCGTGAGGCCCGCCTTCGCCAGGAAATCCGGAATGTAGTCGCGGCGCGCTTTCTCATGCGCTTCGCGGTAATGGTCGAGCAGATCGCCCAGCAGGCGGGATTCCTCGGCCCCCTCGTCACCCTCGCCGTTGAAGAAGACATTCTCGGTCAAGACTTGAAGCTCCACCAGAAACAGGCGCCAGCAGGTGTCGACGTCCAGAGGGTCGCAATGATCTGGTTGACGTCCGAACAGCTGCACGAATTCGTCTTCGGAGCGCTCATGCGCGGCATCGAAGGCTTCGCGCATGGTTTGCGGCAGACCGTCGAACATGCCTTTGCGGTCCGCTATGGCAATCGTCGGCTTCGCAGCGTCGGTGAAGTGGCGCATCGGTCGGCTCCGAAAATGTAAGCTGCTTACATCATCTTTATGTAAGCAGCTTACATTCTTTGCGTCAAGGATTCCGGCGGCGCGTTTTCCTTGCAGATTGGAAACAGCCCAGCCAGGGAAGAACGCGCTCGACGTCCTGAGGCCACCAGGACGGCTGCTTTCCGTTGGGAACGCCGCGTTCGGTCAAGGCGACGGCGATCTCCTCGGTCTGGGTGATACCGTCGGCGCGCAGCTGCTCGATGATGTCCAGGAGCGCGGCGACCTCGTGGATCCTGCTGCGTGGAATGGCGGGCGGCACCCTGCCCTCGGCCTCGGCGATCTGCTCGAGGACGCGGGCTACGTCCTGACGGGTCCAGACGCCACCACGCTCGCCGCGGATGCCGCGCGCGTTGAGCTCATCGGCCAGCCCGGTCAGCGTGGTGATGCCGTCGGTGCGGAGTTCGTCGAGCAGCGGCTTCAGCACCAACGCACGGCGCAGGGTACCCCGGCGGCGCGTGACCACGGCACCTACCCGGCTACGGCGGTGCGCGTGCGCGCGCTCTGCGGCCTCGTCAGCGACATCAGCGATCCCGGACAGAACCTCGAGATCGTATTCGGCGGGCGCCTGGAAGACCGGGGCGGACGCCTCAACTGGTTTTTTCGCCCTGCCCTTCTTGAGTTTGGTGTCGACGGCTGCCGTCTGGTCGCCCGGAACCATCACGGGGCCACGGCGGCTGTTTGGCTGGCGGTTGGTCGTCATGGCCCCTGCCCTCCTCGTTACGCGACGAACGGATGCGCGTAACGGCCGCCCCCGTTGGCGTAGCTCTCGTTGCTTGCCAACTTTCCAATGAACACCTGATACCGACCGCGGCGACCGGTCTGCTGATCGGCGACGCGGACAACCGGCTGGGCGGCCTCTACGAACTTCTGGGTAGCGACAGCAGCGGCCGAGGCGCGGCGCGCGTCCTCGCCGGATACTCTGTGATGACCTGCAAGATCCGGCTGTCCGCTCATGCCCCAACTCCCACGTTTGTGTGCTCGAGCTTCCTGCGTTCAGCGCGCTCGAGCAGGCGCCGGGTGCCTTCAGTATGCTCCCAGAGCTCAGTCAAGTGCGGGTTGTCCTTGGTCGCCACCCCGACCATCTGCACCACCCCCTCAGCCGACCAGGTGCCGCCCGGGGCCCGGAGCCCGCGTGCGCCGAGCTCGTGCACGATGTCCCGCATGGCGATGTTGCCCTCGACGATGATCTGCTCGAGGGCACCGGCGAACTTGGCGATGGCCGTCTTGCTGGGTTTGTAGGGACGGTTCGTCGAACTGATCGCGCGCTTAACCGCCCTCGCCTCGCGCCAGATGTCGATGAGCTTGCGGCCGTTGACGTCGGCGGACGCCAGGACGCGCCGCACGGACTCCACATGCCAGACGCCGCCCCGGGGAGCCTTGATTGTCGGGCGCGCCGTGAGTTCGGCGGCGATCGCCCGCAGGCTGGTCTGGCCATTGTCGATGATCTCGATGATGACCGCAGCGCAGTCGGTCGCCCGCTTCACGGAGTTGGCGCGGCGCGATTCCGCGCTCAACCGGATGCGTTTCAGCTTGCCCTTCTCACTGGCCGCCTTGGCGTGCTCGGCTTTCTTGGGATTTTGAAAGCCCAGCTTGGTGCCCTTTTGCTTGGCAGCCGACAGGGCAGCCTTGGTGCGCTTGGAGATGAGTTCGCGCTCGTACTCGGCGATGGCGGCCAAGATGTGGATGGTCAGCTTGTTGGCCTGGGGAAAATCCACCGCGACGAACTCGACCTCCGATTCCATGAGCGTCGAAACGAAAGCAACGTTCCGGGCCAAGCGGTCGAGTTTTGCGATGATCAGGGTTGCCCCGCTGAGGCGGCACACCGCGAGCGCGTCCGCGAGCCTTGGTCGGTCCGCCTTCTTGCCTGACTCGATCTCCTCAAAGTCGGCGATGATCTCACCGCCGACAGCCTCGACGTACCGGCGGATGTCCTCCTGCTGCGCAGCCAGACCGAGCCCCGACCGCCCCTGCTTCTGGGTGGACACGCGGTAGTAGGAAACGAACTGATTTGCACGCTTTATGGTGGTGTCCGCCATGATTTCCCAGGAGGTCTTACGGGCGTGTGAACAAACGTGTCACTCACACGATTGCCCATCGTCATGCAAGCGTCAACGGGGCAGGGGACCCAAACGCACTTTCCGCTTCATGTGTGTCTGCCAACGCACACCGCTTCTTCGATCGCATGCGCGATGACGCATAAACGCAAGAAATCAGCTATGTGCATCTTGTACTGCACATATGTGTTGATCCGCATTCTTGTGGCGTGCTACGCATATGATAATGTCGCCACATGCGGCGACCGGAGAATGTGGCATGCTGATAGATGTAGCCAGAGATGACGTTATGCAGGCTCGCGCACTTGCGCGGGACTACGGGCAGATCCCCATTCGCGGCACCATCACGCATGCGGCGCCGCCCCCGTCGATGGTGCACATGATGACCTCGCTGCGCACTGCTTGGTCAAGCGCACCGGTGCTGGTCCAGGCGTTGGCGGCGGCCTTGGTCGAGGGCGATGCGGAATCGCTGGGGAGCGCGGCGCTGAACGGCGAACCACTGCCGCGTGGTCATGCCGAACGCGACAGTGTCCTGGCCATGTTTGCCTCCGAGGTTCTGTGGCACAAGCTGCACGACGACCTCAGCGCGGACTTTGCCGTGCGTGATGGCGACGAGGCTGAAGCCGCCCGCCGGGAGTCCTTGGGGACACAGGTTGGCGCGGCGGTCGATGGCGTTCGGCGCAAGATGGCGCGAGCGGGCTATCCCGCGTACGACATCAGCGTGGAGGACACCATCGCTGCCGTCGTATTCCTGGACGATCAGGACGCGGCGCTCGCGGCGAGGCGCGTTTCCGAAGGCCTGCATCAGGGCAGGCGATCACCGCTGGTCATGGGGCTGGCGCAGGCTGTCGCCGCGTGGACGCAGCGCCAGGTCTGGGGTGCGATGGCTCCAGACGAGTTGCGCGTTTTGCGCAAGCGGGCGGGCCTGACACAGGCGCAGTTGGCCTCGGCAGTCGACCGCGGCCTCAGAACGGTGGTCAGTTGGGAGCAGGGCAGGGGGGTTATCGATCGCGACACCGCGGCGCGCATACGTGAAGCCTGCGCTCAGACAGCCACAACCGCCCTACCGGCGGCGACCAGCGACACGCTTGTTGATGAATGAGGGCGCCGGTCCACCGCGTGCCATGTAACGCATCGCGGACCGCTGCTCTCTGCGTGGCGACGACAATCAGGCGATCTCCACGTATTCGGGTTCACCAAGGACACGGTAATCACGGGCTTCCGCCTCGCCAACGGTACCGCGCAGGTGTGGCGACCACCAGAACAGACGCGCCGCACCATCGCGGTTGGTGCGCAGCTTGAAATGTCCGCGCACGGCATGTTGGCGGAGTTCCTCGACATCGACCGCTTGCCCCGCGCGCGCGTTGGCCCGGATGCGGCGCGACAGATCCAGCGTCACCGCGCGCAACGGACGGAGTTCGAATTGCTTGCGGCGGCGGCGGGCTCGATTCAGGCGCTCCATGTCGACTTCAGCCGCGATCGTCACACCGTTGTGGCTGACCAGCAGCAGGATGATCGCGAGGAAGGTCAAGAAGTCGTTGCTCGTCGCCATGGCATCGGTGGTTGTCAGGCCCGGGCGCGGGCGCCACCGGTCGTCAAGGACACGGATTCCGATGAGCTTGGTTAAGCGTTTCAACGCCTCGAAGTCCTCCGGACGCATCGCGCGCAGCGAGTGGCGCAGCGTGCGCCGCACTTCGGCTTCGCTCAGTCCGCTCATCGCCATGCCGTCGTTCAGGGCATCGCGACAGCGCGCCGGGTCGTCCAGTCCGGCCAGCATGGACTTCTTCAGGGCGGCGTAGGCCTCAATCTCCGAGTCCGTCAGCGCGATCGCCATCTGTGGCTCAAGCGGTGGCAGATCGGCAATCTCTCTGCCCATCTCTATCTGACCGTTGCGCGCCAGGGAGAACGGGATGCACAGACGGCCATTGTGGTGGACGATGAGCACGCCGCGGCGCATCAGGTGTTTGCTGTTCGGGGTCAACCACTCCAACCACACATAGGGCTGCGGCGGCCGCAGCATGTGCAGAGCCGACAGCATCGTCGCGGGGCGCGCACGGCGCACTTGGAAGGCGGCCTCGATCACATCGGCACCGATCTCGTACCGACCGCACATCGGATCGACCAAGGTGTCCGCGGTCAGATGGATCCAGTACCAGAGCGCGTCCGCGCTCGGGTCTGCGGCTATGCGCGCCTCATGGGCGGCGAAGTCGGTGTCGGCGGGAGTCTGCCGGAGGTGATCGGCCCAGACTTCCTGGATGGCATTGGCGAGATACACAGCGCCGTTCCCGTCAGAAGGTGGCAAGCGGTTGGCGAAGGGCACAGTTCAGGCGTGACGCCATCGTCCTTCGGTCTTTGATGCCGTTCATGCTCGTGCCGTTCCCGCGCAACAGTGTTGATCAGCCCAGCGGACCGCCCCATGGGACGCGCCACCGTGCGGTTGGTGTTTAGCCCGCTTGCAGCAGGCGGGCAACGCCACGATGTGGGCAGGGATGGCCAAAGACCCGTGGCGGAGACGTGAAGACCTACACATGCGAGCGCGTCCTGTGGATGCCAAGCAACGCCATACACCGGCCGCAACGGGCCCAAGATGCACCCGCGCTCATGACTGCCAACGGCCATTTCGCGTTATGGCGGAGCAGCCCAAGCGGGCTACTTCCTCGCGAATGTCGTTCAAATACACGATGTTGTGGCGGGCCGATTCGACCCTCGGCATACTGCGGAGCCATGCCCATCCGCCGCGAATCCCGCTACCACTATCCCATCGACTGGCCGCTGATCAGCCAGCAGGTCCGCTTCGGGCGAGCCCAGGGGCGATGCGAGGGGTGCGGTCGCCCCCATGGCCGTGAAGTGCGCTGTCTGCCCGATGGGCGCTGGTACGACACCGATGGTGGCACCTGGCGGAACCACCACGGCCAGCCAGCAGCCTGGCCCGACATCGTTGAGGCGTGCTCGGTCAAGCGGTCGCGCGTGATTCTCGCCGCTTGCCACCTCAATCACGACCCGACGGACAACCGACCGGAGAACCTAAAAGCGTTCTGTCAGCGGTGCCATCTGACTCACGACCGCGAATACCATCGGCGCCAATACTGGATCACCATCATGCTGCGGCGTGCGGTCGGCGACCTGTTCCTGGGCGCCTATCGCCGTTGGTGAGGCGGCCTCCGGGGGTTACGAAGCATCGCTCCATGACGTGGCCCCAATACAGGTGAAAAACCCTGCAACACGGTAACGCTCCAGTTGGACACCCCACAGCTGCCTTCATCATGGTCGGCCCCGCGGCTGCCCACGCCGTTGACCCCACCACTCGCACCGCAGGGCCCAATGACGACGCTCCCCGATGCCGACTTCGACCTGCCCACCCGGCTTGAGAAAGCTCTGGGCCCGGAGTGGCGGGCGAAGGTGGACTATGCGCTCGGTGCTGGCGCCATGGACGAGGCGGCCAGCCTGGACGTGATCGCCGAATTCCTCGAGGAGGTGCCGAAGTTCTCATGGCCTGATCGCTGGCAGGTCATGCGCATGGCTTATGGTGAGGTGGGCGACGACGAACTCGGTATCGAAGGCCACGCCGACTGGTACGAGGTACCCGCTGCGGACGGTGGGGTGAGGACCCTCAAGGTCACCACTGATGTGCCCCATTGGTGGCGTGACGACATCATCGCCAAGCGCATTCGGCTCGGCGAGGCGATGAACTGGTGGAAGGAATGGGGGTGGCGGTTCCATGTGGCCCGCTGCCTGATCAGCGAGCTCGCCGCGGCAGGGCGCTGCGACCTCCACGCCGATTGCTTTGCCGAGCCTAAGGCAGCGGCCGCGCTGCGCCAAGCCGTCGCGGAGATGGAATCCATCATCGCCGAACATCGCGCCCAAGGCTGGCAATCGGTAACCGACAAGGGGCCAAGCGACAGGTCCTGAGCGGCCTTGACAGGCCTACCTGCCCTACTCTGGGCGGCCGCGCAGCAGAGTGGCGAGCCACGCCACTGGTTCTGGGTATCCGTGGTCGCGGAGCAGGGCGAGATCAACGCTTTTGTGAGCCGTCTCGGGCATGGCGGCGCGGATGGCCTCGACCACCTGCTGACGACACTCATCCCGTTCAGCCGCAGCGCTCATGCAGCTGAGGCTGCGGCGTGCCAAGCCCAAGACCTCGACGCCGACCGGGGGAACACCAAAAGTCGCCTCAAGCGCGGCGCGGCGGTCACGATGCCAGCGCCCGACAACGCCGCCACACCTGCCGCCGATCGCGCTCTCGGCCCATTCCAGAGCATAACGGGAAAAATCCAGCTGTCCGGTCACACCTGCCCCCGCCCCTGCGGACAACATATGTGTGCCAGACGAGGGAGCCAGCCCTCCAGCATCAAGAATAGGAACGCAGAGGCGCTGCTGCGCGGCGCTCGTCTACTCGGCCATCCCACTGGCCAGCACAAGCATCCAAGCCGCGCGCCTGGTCGCGTTTCGTTTGGTTCGGCAGCGTCTCGGGCGCAACGACTGGATGACCGTCACAATCGCCTCCTGGGCCTCGGCGATGGACGGGCTTCGGCCTTTTGCGACCACCCGGAACCGGTGCTCGATGAGCCAGCCAACGTCAGCGTGCGATGGCGCCAGCACCTCGGCCCGCCACGCGCCGTCCAGCAGGCAAATGCCGTCAGAGCGGCGGCCGTCGGCGCGGTACGTGGGAAGCCAGCGGAACGCCATGGGAGTCGCGTCAGATTCCTCTGCGGGCCTCATGGACCATCGCGGGCAGCGCCGCGCGCAGGCCTCGGATGCCGGGGTGCTCGTCGCGCTGCGTCATGGCTGTCTCGCTGCGGATGGTCGTTCGGACGGCGGCGCGCCCGTCTGAGCTTCTAAAGCATCACTGCCACTTCGTGAAGGACAACCGTCGCCTGCGGCACCTTGGCGGTTCCAGGAAACGCCCCCATGATACAGGTCCCATGGAGGCCCCACGCATGCCCCGTATCGCCGTTCTGTCGGACGTACACTTGGAGCACGAGACGTTTCGCTGGGCGCAGTGCTTGGCCTGTGGCTCCACGTTGTCCAGCCGCCATGCCCGCGAAGGGGCGCGGTGCCATTGCAGGCAGTCGGCGATCAAGGTCCAGGGTGCAGCACGCAGCCTGACGGGCCCTGCGGAATGGCTGCCGCCGCCAAGCCAGGGTTGGGGCATCGAGGTTGAGCGCGCCGGTGCCGACCTGGTCGTGCTGGCGGGCGACATCCACCGGGGCACCGGGGGGATCGTTTGGGCCGCCCAGGAGTTCGAAGGGCTGCCGCTGGTGTACGTCGCAGGGAATCACGAGGTGTACGGCGGCGAGCTCCACAGCTGCCTTCAAGACCTACGCGCGGCCGCGGAGAGGACCAGCAACGTGACCGTCCTTGAGCGGGCGTCGCGGACGTTCGAGATGGACGGCAGGCGCGTGCGGGTGTTGGGTGCTACCCTATGGACCGACTACGAGCTCAACGTGCCAACCGAGTTCACCCCCGTCCAGCGCCTGCGCGCTACCGAGGCAGCGATGATGGCGGCCGAGGAGACGCTCAACGACCACCGCCTGATCGAGATCCGCGAGGCCCTGGTGCGCCGCCCGTTCCGGGCGCGCGACGCACTGGCGCTGCACCAGACCACAGTCGACTGGCTCCTCGACGCTCTGCGGCGCGCAGAACCCGACGAGGCGGTGATCGTCGTCACGCACCATGCGCCCGCGCGCGGCTCGGACCTGCCGCCGCACCGGGGCGGCAGCCTGTCGCCCGCGTTCTGTAGCGACCTTGAGGACCTGATCCGCGAACACCAGCCTGCCCTATGGGCGCACGGGCACACGCACACCAACTGCGACTACGTTGTCGGCGCCACGCGCGTCGTCTCCAACCAGCGCGGTTACCCGGACGAGCCCCACGTAGCGTCCTTCAGGCCGCTGGTCGTCGACGTCAGCCTTCCCCCATGAGCCGGTCGAACAGGCGGCAACGCCGTTCCTCGGGCGACCAGAGCCGCAGGACGCCGTCGGGTCCGATTTCGCCGACATCGGGCTGATTGGGCAGGTGCTTGGTGTCTTTGCCGCGCGCCTCCAGACCACGATTCAGACGCACGATCACGCGACCATGGGTGGTCTGAGCCAACCGCAGCTGCGCCGCGGTCATCGGCACGTCCTCGGCGTCATCGACGGGCGCACCGCACGGCCCGGCACTTTGAGGTACGTTGCTTTCGTCCCGCCGCCCCGCGATGAACGTAGAAGCCGCACCGCCCGCAGGTTGCCAGCAGGGCACACCGCATGACCTCATCCTGCCCCATCAGGTCACCCGCCCTGCCCTGCTCGGCCCTGCCCGTCAACTTCGTGCGTTTCGCCGTCCGCTCTGGCTACGGCCCCCTCGTGCGGCCGCGGGCAAGACAACCGGGATGTCCTCGCCGCCTGGAGCGTCGGCGCCGCTTCTGCCATTCGCCCCGCCGTTCCCAGGGCCGCCCATGGCCGCCAAGCCGGGGTCGCGCGCCAGGTCGGCCAGCCCCTGTGCCGCCTCAGGCGACAGGGTCGGGGCGCCACGCTGTGCGAGCGCTTCCTCGAGCATGCGTTCAGCGCGCTGCGCCCTGGCGCGAAGGTCAGCGACCTCGGCCTCAACACCGTCACGCACGCGCGCCAGGGCGTCCACCACCTCGTCACGGCGGGTAACCGCGTCCCGCTCGGCGGCGCGGGCAGCCTCCAGCTGGTGATCCCGCTCTGCCAGCGCTGCGGCGTGCTCACCGTTCAACTGGGCCCGCAGGTCCTCAAGCGCCCGAGCGTGCTCGGCCTCCCGACGCTGGGCGGCTTCGGCCGCGTCACGCTGGGCCTGTTCGAGTTCCGAGACGCGCGCCTCGGCGGCCGTGGCGCGGGCCGTCGTGGCGTCGCGCTCACCCTCTAGGGCGGCGACGCGCTGTTCCAGGGCGGCCTTCTCCTGCGTCGCGGCGGCCAATTGCTCCGCCTGGGCGGCGGCTTGGTCTTCCAGGCGGCCGAGGATCTCGCCGCTCTCCTCGGCGTCCGCGTCTTGTTGAGCGACCCGGGCCAGCGCGTCGTTTAGCCGCCCACTCAGTGAGTTGATGTGGTTGACGTTGTACGTCTGGAGTTCGGCCGCGCGGCGCTCGACCAGGATGGGGAGCTCGGCCCGCAAACGATCAAAGGCCACCAGTCGCTTCTCAAGCTCGGCTCCCAGCGCCGTTGGAGCGGGCTGTTCCTCGTACTCGTCGGCGCCCGCGGTCGCACCACCGGCCAGGTACTCGCGGCGGAACTTGTTGATGTCACGCAGGCTCAGCCCCTTGCCGTCCGGGTCGTGCGCCTTGATGTGCTCCAGGACTTGCACCTGCGTCGGCGGCACGCGCATCAGCATCGACGGCGTGACCTCGATGCCATCCCTGACCGCCTGCTGGCGCAACTCCACATTCCGACGCTCGGCGACCGCGGTCAGGTCGCGCATAGCGTCGAATACCAAACGCCGCGCGCGCTCACCCTTCGGCTCAGCAGGTGCACCTTGAGCGTCTCCGACCATCTCCGCCTCCGCTGGATTTTATCAGGCGCATGGTATCATGGTCCCCGTACGATACCAATAGCGGAAATGGTATTGATATCGCGTATGGGAGGATACCGATACCCTTCCCTGGTATTGGTATTCTGGATTTGGGCGTGGTTATCCGTGGCAGCGGACCGGCAAGGTCGCGACACAGGCGCCAGCCAAGCGGGAAGCACTGGAGCAAGCGGCAGATCCGGACTTGGATCTGGCTTGGTAGAACGCTACCGTCCCCTGCTGTCGGTGCGCTGAATGGAGGATCTGGAGTGTACGTCTACGCTGACGAATCCGGACACTCGGGCCGCCACATCTTCAACGACCCTCCCATCTACTACCAGGGAGCAATCATCAGCGCTCGGGATGTTGAACCGACGCTGAACCCGATCCTGGAGGCTTGCAAGTCGCGCCTCGGCGCTGCCCGCATCCACGCCAACGAAATCGCGCCCCAGGTCGTCGGCGCTCTTTCCATCGAGGTGATGACGGCCTTGGACCATCTGGGGCCCTGGCGGTTCCACGTCACCGCGTTGGAGAAGCAGTACCTTGTGGCGACCAAGTTCGTCGACACCATCTTCGATTCCGGGGAGAACGCGGGCGCTCGCTGGCTCTGGTACAATTTCGAGGCACTCCGGCACGCGCTCGTGATCCTGTTCGATGACCTGCTCACCCGGCCCGAGAAGGAGGCCTTCTGGCGAGCTTACCTGGACGACAACGCTGAAGGCCTCATTGGCTTGGCGGGCGCCATGTTGACCAGGCTGGACGGCACCCGCATGGATCGCAGGCTGCGGCAGGTGGCGGCCGACGGCCTCGAGGCGTTCATCAGGGCACCGGAGCAGGTGACGCTCCTCGCCGGGGCCACTCGGTCGTCTTACAAGCGCCACTCGCCGAACTTCGTGGCGTTCACCAGCTTGGTCCTTGCTGCCAACGAGTTCTGCCGTACGCACGGGTTGACGCCGGAGCAATTCTGCCACGATCAGCAGAGCGAGTTCGGCCCCACGCTCCGGGCACACCATGGCATGTTCCACGCGCTCGACCACATTGACCGGGGCAACGGGCTTCCCCCGCACGTTGAGCGGGCTGATCGGCCGCAGGGCCGTTTCGATCTCCCCGCTTCCAAGGACTATCTCCCGCTCCAAGCCGTGGATTGCCTGCTGTGGCTCCACCAACGCGCGGCCAATCCGGCACTCGCGGCCGCCCAGGAAATGCTGGCCTCTCGCACGGATGAGTACCGCATCGCCCGGTCGATGGGGGGCGAGTAGCAGCGGAACAGGAAGTCCGATTGGGGAACGCGAACCCCATGCCTAGAGCATGGCAAGATACCTACCGGGAGTTGATTGGCGGGTTCTCCCTCGGGGGCTTTCCATAAAAGCCATTCTGCGCAAGACGGGCTGTTCAGCGACTACCAGAAGGCGAAGAGCCGCTATCTTGGCTTTGTTGGCCTCTGGGGCGCGCCTGTCGGAATTCCGCCAACCGTTCATTCACCTGACGTCTGACTTCTGCTGCCCTGGCAACGGCAGCCATGGCCTTCTGGCGGAGTTGGCGAGAGTGGCGGATGAGATCGTCGTCGTCGGCTTCCATGCCCAAAAAACCCGAGCATGGCTCGCCTGTTTCATCGCAGAACGAATTTTCGGAAAACAGTGGGGTCGGTGACGCCAATCCGAATTTCTGTTCCGCTGCTACTCGAACCCCTCGATGTCGGAGCTCATCGTCCGGACGTGGTTCGCGCGCCTCGAGAACGTCGACATGTCACCGGAGAAGTGGGCCAAGGCACGTGAAACGATTGGCGAGTTGGAGAAAAGGCACCGCACCGGGATGGCCGCCTTGAGGCAGCCGAAGGATACCTAGCCGTTCCGGTGGTAGCACGCTGACGGCGATCG
>JBKHVJ010000390.1:0-32989 GCA_046570145.1 Alphaproteobacteria bacterium | reverse complement strand
TCTTCTCGGCATTGCCGCCCAGCGACGCCCGATGGTCCGAAACGATCCTCAGCCTCAGCATTCCACCTTCTCCAACCCCGCTGCCAATCCCTCTTCCCCGCCCGTCAGCCGCCGATCACCACGGTCGGCGCACCGGTCACGATCACCCCGCCATGGGCGGTCTGGTCGCCCAGCCGTGCCGCCGGCCGTCCGCCGACGATTACCGTCGCCGATCCCTTCACGATCACGTCGGGCGGGCCGACGCAGACGCACATGTCCGTCACCACCGCGGCCGGCAGGAATTCGATCAGGACCGCCGGCACGCCGGGGCTGACGATGGGGCCGCCGACATGGGGGACCGGGCCGGTCGTCATCGGGCAGGTGTGCATGTCGGTCAGGCGCGCGGCGGGCGGCATGGGCGGTCTCCTCCGGCCTTCGGATCAGCGGACACGGGGCGCGTCGGCACCCGGAGAGGTCCGCAGCGGGATTTCGACGCGGCGCAGGTCGCCGTTGACCGATTCGAACAGGACGAGCGCGTCGGCGCCCGCATCCTCCATCATGAACCGGATGCCGGGACCGAACAATGCGGCGCGCTGGGCCTCGTCGCTGATCGGCAGGAAGCTGCCCAGCACCGCCGGGTCGTAGAAGCGGAACAGGTAGGTCGCCCCGCCCTCGCCGTTCACGATGGTGAATTTGCGGAAATGTCGGCGCACCGCGTCGATGTCGTCGTCGGCCAGCAGAAGGATGCCCCAGCCGCGGCCCCAGCCCTCTCCAACCAGCCAGTCGGCGACGGCGCTGCCGCGGGTCAGCCGGACCAGATAGGGGGCCACCTCAGCCAGCTCGCTCGCCGTGTCGCCCTGGTAGAGGGAGCGCATGTCGGCCTCCTCCTCGCGCGCCAGCAGGCCGGGATAGAGGCCGGGGTCGCGCGCGGCGTCGACGATCATGTAGAGGCCGCCGGTCTCCCCTTGCGGCCCCCCCTGCGGCCACAGGTGATGGGCAAGGCGGGCGACCACCTCCTGCGGGGACCGGCGTGGGGAAAGCTCTGTCATCGCCCTGTTGGTGCCTGGGGTCATGCCGGGGTTCATGTCTGGCAGATCTCGCACAGCGGCGTGTTGGACGCGGCGGCGTTGCGCATCACCATGGCCTGGGCCGCGGTCTTCGGGGTGTGACTTTGCGCCGGGCGCGGCAGCTTCGCCTTCGGCGGGGCCGGGATCGTCCCGCCCTTGTCCTTGTCGGCCGGCGACGGCTTGTCCGGCTTGGCCGGCGAGGCGCTGAGCCCGTTGGCCGCACCGCCGCTGTTGATCAGCACCATGGTGCCGTTCATGGCGATGCCGGCCGGGCTCAGCGTGATGAAGTTGCCGCCGACCTTCAGCGTCAGCGAGGCCCCGGCCTCCAGGCACAGGTTCGCCCCGGCATTGACGGCATAGTTGGTGCCGATCTTGTCGTGCAGATCGACGCCGACCGTGCGCGACACGCCGCCGCCGATGGACTCCACATGGTCGCCGTCCACCGTGGCGTGGCGGTTCCTGCCCACCCACTCCCACAGGCCGCCGGCGACGTTCACATGCTGGCCCGATGCCACCGAGGTGCGGCTGTCATGGCCGATGCGCAGGTCGTAGTCGCGCTGGGCATGGACGAAGACCTGCTCCTTGCCCGCCTTGTCCTCGAAGCGGATTTCGTTGAAGCCGCGCCCGCCGGGCGAGCTGCGCGTCTTGATGCCGGAGCGCGTCTTGTGTTCGGGCAGGGCGTAGGTCGGCAGCGCGTCGGCGTTGTTGACCACGCCGATCGCCATCGGGCGGTCGGGGTCGCCGTCGACGAAATCGACAAGAACCTCCATGCCGATGCGCGGCACCGTCTGCATGCCCCACTGGTGCCCGGCCCAGCTCTGCGCCACCCGGATCCAGCAGGAGCTTTTCTCGTCCGACCGGCCGCGGCGGTCCCAATGGAACTGCACCATGATCCGGCCGAACTTGTCGGTGTAGATCTCCTCCCCCGCCGGGCCGACGACGAAGGCGGTCTGGATGCCGCGCACCGACGGCTTGGGCGTCCGCCGCGCCGGCCGCACCACCGCCTTTGCCGGCAAGGCGCGGAAGCTGTTGCCGTAGGATGCCTTGCGCTTGTCGCCGGGCAGGAAGCCCTCGTTGCAGGCATCGAACTCCAGCTCCGCCACCACGACCTGCTGGTTGTTCTCCGCCGCGGTCGGATGGTCGGTCAGGGCGAAGGTCATGCCCGGATGCAGGCTGCGGCAGGCGCCGACGCCGCGCACCCCCTCCAACCCGCGCTCCTCCGTCTCCATCCGGCGGCGGGCGAGCGCCGATCCGGCGTCGCGCGTGGCATAGCGGCCGGGATATTCGAACAGCTCGTACTTGGTCGAAACCGGCACCTTGGCGACCGACGCCTCGCCGCTGTCCAGCGCCGTGCGCGGTGCCTGGAAGTCGTAGTCCTTTGTCGCCCAGCGGCCCGACGCGATGGAATAGACCCGCTCCCACCGCTCGATCTGGTCGGCATACTGGCCGCTGGGGTTGAAGCGCAGGGTGGCCGGCGACAGCTTGGCATAGCCGGCGGCGCTGTCCGACAGGATCAGCTTGTGGCGGTCGCGCTCATGCGCGAAGTAGTAATAGATTCCCTCTTCTTCCAGAAGCCGGCTGATGAAGTCGAAATAGGTCTCGTTGTACTGGACACAGTATTCGCGCGGCTGGTAGGTGCCGCTCAGGCTGCGGAATTCGAAGTTGGAGAAGCCGAATTCCTGGAAGATCGTCTCGACGATCTTCGGCACCGCCATCGGCCCGCCCCCGCCCAGGCTGTGGAAGATGCGGCAATCGCTGGTGTAGGACAGCAGGGACAGCCAGGGCACCACCTCGATGGTGTAATAGCGCTGGTCGCGCCCCACCGGCACGCCGACGCCGAGCGTACGCGCGATGCCGTTGACATAGTGGCGCTGGCCGTCCGGTTGGCGAAAGCCGATGTTTACGCTGTTGCCGACGATGGTCTCGGCCGCCAGCGGCTCGATGGGGCCGAGCGCATCGATGCGGTAGAGGAAGGGGCTGGACAGCGCCTCGCGCCCCTGCACCCGCTCCACCAGCAACACGTCGGGTCCGGCCGGGGTTTCCAGCGACAGCAGACGGTCGTCCTGCGTGAACTGCATCACGCCCCCTCCTCCTCGGCTCGGCCGGTCAGGAAATCGACGAAGCTGGCGGCCGGCGGCAGGCCGGCGCTGGTGAAGCCCTGTTCCGCCACGCCCTCCCCGCCCAGCGTCCACCAGCGGGCGCCGATGGACGGCGTTGCGTCGGCCGACCGCGGCACCGGCTGCGGCACCGACAGGGCGGCGACGGAACCGACGAAGGCCTCGACGTCCAGCGTGTGGGTCAGCACGGACAGCGCCAGCTCCTCCGCCGCCCCGAACCATGCGGCATCCAACTCGGTCCCGGCGGCGGTCTGGCCGGGTGCGGGCAGGGCGACCAGCGCCAGCGGGAACTGCCGCCCGGCCTTGTCGACGCTGGGCATCATCACGCCGGCCGCCGCCTGCGGCCCGCAGACGCCGGGCTCCAGCGTGAAGCGCCAGATCGGCGCATTCAGGTAGCGGTCCATCCACCCGTCGCCCAGCACCGCGCGGCTGGCCTGCAACCCATCGAGCAGCCAGTCGTGCCACGGGTCGGCGAAGCTGCGCGGCAGCCCGCGCAGCAGGAAGTCGCCCCGCGCCGGCAGCTTGCCGAAGCAGCCGGCATGCCCCATCCCAGGCTGTCCCATCAGAGACTGTCCGGGCATCGGAAGTCCTTGAGGTCACGGATCGAGAAGGGATTGACCGCGCTGGTCATCCGCACGTCGAAGCTGGCCGACTTGCCGGCGGCGCCGAAGCTCAGCGGGATGCGGTCGGGCACCGACCCCTTGCGCCCGCGGTTGGCGTCCAGCGTGCGGAACCACGCCCAGCTGCCGGTGCGCTGGGTCATCTCCGGCGGCTCGGTCGGCTGGCCGGTGAAGGTGACGCGCAGGTCGCCCGCCCCGCCCGGCTTCGGCCACTGCAGCCCCTGCGCCAGCGTGGCGGTGCGGGCGAAGGTCATGCGCTGGCCGTCGATGTCCAGATCCACCTGCTCCACCCCGGCGCCGAGATAGGTCGGGCGCAGCTCGAAGCGCAGCGACGGTACCCGGCCGCCATCGGGGAAGAAGGCGTCGCGGATCATCGCCGCATGCTGGAAGGCTGGCAGCACCGACGACGGGATGCCGAGATCGGCGGCCGACGGCTGCCAGCGCCACGGCTCCCGCGTGGTGTCGACGAAGGGGCGCAGACGGTTGGCGAAGAAGGCGTCGATCAGCCCGCCGGGCGCGAACAGCCGGGCGAAATCGTCCATGCCGACGTCGGCCGAGGCGCCCTTGACGAAGGGATAGCGGTTGTCGAGCGCGCGGCGGCACCAGGGCAGCACCGCGCTCTGCCATTCGGCGTTGATCTGCGACCGCGCGCCGCTCAGCGTCCGCGCGGTGCCCTGCTCCACCAGCTCCTCGGTCCAGCGGCGGACCGGCTGCGGATAATAGGCCATGTCGGTGGCGAGCTTCTGGAACACCTCGCCGCCGCCGTTGGCCGCCAGATCGAACAGCTTCTGCCCGCTGCCCGATCCCAGCGACAGCCGTGCCAGCACCGCATGCACGCCCTCCAGCTGGCGCAGCAACTCCTCCAACCGGGCATTGCCGCTGTTGCGGGTGAAGTCGTTCAACGGCCGGAACCGGTCGTCCACCATCTGGGTGACCAGCTTGGCGACGCCGCTGTCGGCAACCGCCGCGGCCACGGCCGCCACCGCCGGAGCGGCGCCGGCCGGTGCCTCCGGAACGCGCTGCAGCGTCGTCTCGTTCGCCACCGCCGCCAGCAGCTTCTGCAGGGGGGAGCTGCGGCCGGACAGGATGTTGACCTCTTCGCCCAGCGCCTGCGGGTTGGCCGCCGGCACCAGGGTGATGTCGTTCAGCAGCGCGTCCCAACGCCCGGCATAGTCGCGCAGGTACAGCGTCAGCGCCGCCTGCTCCAGCTCCGGACCGGCTTCCTCCCCGCGCGGGGGGCCGACCAGCCAGCTGAGGTCGCGCACCGACCGTGCCGCACCGGGCAGGCCCGGCAGCATCACGCCGGTGAAGCCCTGCTGCGTGTAGAAGCCCGGAATGCCGTCGCTGAACCGCGCGCCGGAGGAGCGGCGGAACACCCGGTCGCCTTCCGGCCCGGCCTGCTCGGTCGGGCGCCATTCCTGCAGCTTGCGTGCCGCGTCGCCGTCGCGGACGGCGGCATAGACGCGGGCGGCCAGCGGCGTGCGGGCCAACACCTCGCGCGACTGGCGGATCAGCTCGGCATCCAGATTGACCTTCGGCAGGCCGGCGGGAGCGCCGAGCCCGGCGTCGATGTGGCCGAGCAGCGCCTTGGTCTCCTCCTCGCCCGGCGGGGGCGAGACACGGCGCAGCCAGCCGGCGGTCCAGGCCTTCACCTCCTCGCCGTTGACCGGCCCGGCGCCGCCCAGCGTCAGGTAGAGCCGCAGCAGCGCCTCAACCGCCGGGGCGTCGTCGGCGACCAGCCGGTCGCGCAGGTCGCGCTGCACCCGCACCAGCAGGCGCGGCACCAGCAGCCCATTGACCGCACGGCGGTACAGCGCGTCGCCGGCCTCCTCCAGCTTGTCGCCCTGGTAGAGCCCGAAATCGAGTGCAAGCTTCTGCTTCAGCGCCAGCGTGTCGTGACCGGCCGGCAAGGCGCGCAACTCGTTCAGCACCGGCAGCACGCGGCGGATGTCGTCGTCGGCGACGGTGCCGGCGGCCAGCGCCTCCGCCTTCGGACGATAGGCGTCGACCGCCTGCTGTTGGCGGTCGATCAGCCCGGCATTGCCGAGATAGCTGGCGACCCAAGCGGCGGTGGCGGCGACCGTCACCAGCCCGAACAGGCTGTAGGCGATGCGCGGCAGCCAGATGCGCCGCCGTTCCGCCGACGGGTCGAAGCCGACCAGATTGGCCTCGCGGAACACCAGATCGTTCAGCAGCCCGCCGAGGAAATAGCTGCGCTGCTGCCCGGCGGCGACGGCGCCGCCGCGGAAGGGCGCCGCCGGCAGGCCGAAGCTCTCGGCCAGCCCGCCGATCAGCCGGTCGATCTGCGTGCCTTCCTGGGTGCCGCTGGTGAAATAGATGCCGCGCAGCCGCAGCGCCGGCTCGTACCGGTTGGCCTTGAAGGCGGCGGCGACGAAGTCGAGCAGCGGCTCCTTCAGGGAGGCCAGCTGCGACGGGAAGGCGAAGATGGCGCCGCGGCGCTCCTGCGCATGTTCCTGCTGGATGCGGTCGACGGCGCGGGCGGACAGGCGGCCGGCGATGCCGTCCAGCTCGCTGCCCAGCGTCGCCATGCCGGCATCGCCCAGCTCGCTCTCCGCCGCCGGCAGGGTGACGCCGACGATCTGCCGCCGCTCGTCGCGGTTCAGGTCGTGGAAGAACTCGTTGAAGCCGGCGATCAGGTCGGCCTTGGTCAGCAGCAGATAGACCGGGGCCTTGACCTTCAGCGTCTCGTAAAGCTCGCGCAGGCGGCGGCGGATGGCGGCGGCGTGCTGCGCCCGCTCGTCGGCACTGGCGGCGGCGAGGTCGGGGACGGCCATCGCCACCAGCACGCCATTGATCGGCTGACGCGACCGCGCATCCTTCAACAGCTTCAGGAAGGCGCCCCAGCCGGTCTGGTCGACCGCCTCGTGGCTGTCCTGGGTGGTGTAGCGCCCGGCGGTGTCGAGGAAGATGGCCTCGTCCGCGAACCACCAGTCGCACTGACGGGTGCCGCCGACGCCCTTCAGCGGCTTGGCCCCGGTCTGTTCGGCCAGCGGGAAGTTCAGGCCGCTCTTCAGCAGCGCCGTGGTCTTGCCGGCGCCCGGCGGGCCGATGATGACGTACCAGGGTGTGGAGTAGAGATAGCCGTCGCCAAGGCCGCGCTGCTTGCGCCCAGCCTTCAGCAGGGCCAGCGATTCGGCGAAGGTCTTGCGCAGGCCGGCGACCTCGTCGGCCTGGTCCATCGCTGCCATGCGGGCCGCGTCGGTGCCGCCGGTCAACTCCGCCGTCATCCGCTCCTCGGCCTTGGCGTCGCGCCGCTTCAGCAGCACCAGCACGATGGCCAGGATCGGGAAGGGCACGGCGGCGGCCACCGCCAGCCAGGGCATCTCCAGCCCGGCCAGCGGCGCCAGCAGCGCGATCAGCGCCGCCGCGATCGCCGCACCGACGAAGCCCAGCACTGCGCGGGAGAGCAAGATGGCGGTCAGCCGACTCATTCCGATACCCCTGTCCCTGATCTTATGCTGCCGCTGGCACCGCCCCCGTCCGGGGCGGCTCCGCTCACTTCCTGAGGATGATGTCGATCCGGCGGTTCGCCGCCCGGCCTTCGGGGGTGTCGTTGGACGCCACCGGCTCGGTATCGGCCTTGCCCTCCGCCTTCAGGCGGGACTTGTCGGCGAAGAGCGGGTCGAACTCCGCCATCACCGATTCGGCACGCGCCTTCGACAGGTGCCAGTTCGACGGGAAGCGCAGCCGCCCACCGCCGGTCATCGGCACATTGTCGGTGTGGCCGGTGATCAGCACCGCGCCCGGCTCCTCCGCCACCGCGCGGCCGACGCGCAGCACCGATGCCCGCACCTTGTCGTTCAGGCTGGCGCTGCCGCTGGCGAACAGGTTGCTGCCGCGCATGCGCACGGTGATGGACAGCGCGTCCTCCGTCACCTCCACCAGCCCTTCGGCGATCTCCGGCTCCAGGAACTTGCGCACGCGCTGGACCTGGGTGGTCTGCGGCGGGGGCGGCGGGGCGATCTGCGGCTGCGGCTGCGGCGGTGCGGCTTCCGCCAGCTTGACCGGGACCGGCGTCTCGATCACCACGCCGCCATGCGGCGGCAGGCCGCCCATGCCGGCGAACAGCCGGTCCGATGCGCCGTTCAGCAGGAAGCTGAGGCCCAGGAACAGCAGCAGCAGGAACAGCGCCGTGCCGGCCCCGGTCACCCAGACCGGCAGCGAGCTGCGCGGCGGACGGTAGTCCATCGCCAGCGCCGCCGCGTTCGGGCAGAGGATGCGGTCGGCATAGCCGCGGTGCTTGACCAGGATGTTGTAGACGTCCTCGCGGATGCGGGCATGCTCGCTGTCCTGCCGTCCGGCGACGCGGTAGCGGCCGCGGAAGCCCAATGACAGGCAGAGATACATCAGCTCCAACAGGTCGCCGTACTTGCCCGGATCCTGCCGGGCCGAGGCGAGCCGCTCATAGAACTGGTCGCCGCCGACGACGTTCTTGTGGAACATGCTGGTGACGTTCTGGCGCGTCCAGGAACTCTGGCTGCCCCATTGCGAATTCAGCACGATATCGTCGATCAGGGCGCAGAGCGCGTAATGCGCGGTCGCCTGGGTCGCGGCGTCCATGCCGGACTTGGTCACCCAATGCTGGAAGTCGCGCAGGGCGGAGATCACGCGCTGGCGGAGCGATTCCAGATCCGGAACCCCGGTCACGTCGTTCAGCCGCGCCGCCAGCAGCAGCACCGGCGAGGCGGCGGCGGCAAGCGGCGACCGGGCGGCGAAGATGCCGGCCAGCGCCGGCCCCGGCACGCCGACGGCCTCCGCCCGCGCAGCGGCAGGCGGTTCCCCGCCGCCGGGAGCACCGGACGCACGCCGGCCACCCGGCGTCGGCATCAGGACCGTACGTTCCGTCTCCGGCCCGGGCGTGCCGCCAAACTGATCGCCGCCTTGCATGTCCACCCCGATCCGCACGCCGTCCCGAAAGCGGTCCGGCCCCTGTTTTGCAAACACTGTGAACGAACTAACCGAACTTTATCTAGCCATTTCTGGCGGGCGAATCCGGGGTATCCGCGGCGGATGGCCGTGCCGCCGTGCCTGCCCCGGCCGGCAGCCCGCTCAGGGTTGACCGGGCTGCGGCGCCGCCAGCGGGAAGGGGTTCAGCTCGTTGCCGCCGGTCTTGAAGATTGCGGACTGGCTCCACTTCTTCTCGCGCGCCAGACGCGGCACCGCACGGTTCACATACTGGCCGAGCGTGAGGTTGTAGATCGCCTCGTCCCCCGGCAGCAGGGCCTTGCCCTTCAGCCCCTCCAGCACCGCATGGGCGAAGATGCCGTTGCGGCCGTCATAGCTGTCGAGCGCCTCCTCCTGCTCCGACGAGGCGGCCAGCAGGTAGCGCTGCCCCATGTCCTGGTACAGCTTGTCGACCGTGCCCGCCGACACCGCGCCGGAATGGCAGGTGTCGAGCATCACCAGCACGTTCCGGGCGGAAATGGCGCTGACCAGCCGGTTCAGCTCCTTCTCCGACAGCCCCTGCTCGCCGATCGCCTGGGGGGTGGCGGCGGTCACGTTCTGGGTGATGAAATGGTAGAGCTTGACCGAGGGGTCCTTCGGCGACGGCACGATCACGCCATGGCCGGCGAGATAGAGGACGACGGTGTCCTCCTCCCGCGCGTTGGCGGCGAGGTCCTCCAGCCCGGCGATGACGGCGTCGCGGCTCGCCTCCTCGTCATAGAGCGCCTTCGACAGCGCCAGCGACTGCTCCCGGTCGTAACCGGCGGGAACCCGGCCGCTCAGCGTCTCGGCGAAGGAGGAGGCGTCGGCGCGGGCAAAGCGCAGTTGCGTGCCCTCCGGCCGGTACTTGTCGATGCCGACGACGAAGGTGATCAGCCGCGGCTTGGCCGGTGCGGCACGCTCCGTCACGCCTCCGGGCGCCTTGCCGTCGGCCGACGCCACGGCGGCCGGCTGGGGCAGCACGAAATCGACCAGCGGCGAGCGTTCGTAGATCGCTTCGCTGCCGTTGTAGGCGCGGATCTGCACCCGGTTGCTGCCGGGATCGAGGCGGACGGTGCTGACGCGTTCCTCCGGCGGCGGCTGGTCCTTGGCGGCGTCCGGGGAGCTGCCGGCTGCCGGCGCGGCTTGGGCGGCGGGCGGCGCGGCGGCCGCAGGTTCCTTGGCGCGGGCGAAGGCGCGGGACTTGTCCTGGCCGCTGACGTTGCGGCCGTTGAGGAACAGGTCGACCGACCCGATGCCGCCGCCGGTGTCGGCCAGCCGGTAGCGCAGCCGCACCGCGCCGATGCCCTCCGGCAGCGTGACCGAAAGGCGCGGCTGCTCCGCCGCGACCTCAAGCTCCGGCGTCTGTGGCACCGGCTTGGCGGAAGCCCCTGGAGATGCAGCGGGGGATGCCGTGGAGGGTGCAGCCGCCTGGACGGCCGGCGCAGGTTCCTTGGCGCGGGCGAAGGCACGGCTGACCGGCGTCATGTCCAGCGGATGGCAGGTTTCGGCGGTCGTGGGAACCGTGACGGCGGCCGGCGCCGCCGGGGTCGGAGCGGCAGGAGCGGGAGCCGCCGCTTCCGTGGCCCCGGTACCGAGCGCCAGCCCGCGGCTGGCGGCTGGTACGGTGCAATAGTCCAGCAGGGTCACCTGAGGGCGGCTCTGGGTCAGCCGGCGGATGTCGCCGATGGCGGACAGGCGCGCGGCGATCTCCGCCTGACCGGTCTGCTGCAGCTTGGCGCGCACCAGTTCCGGGGCGTTGAACACGCGGTAGACCTGCTTGAACTCGACCCACTGGAGACCCTTCTTCTTCGGGTCGTTCAGGTGGAAGCCCACCAGGGTCTCGCCGCCGCTTTCGGAATGGTCGAAGAAGGCCTCCGGCGTCCACAGCACCCAGCGGCGGCCGTCGCGGTGCGGGAACAGCGCCGCCAGCTCCTCCAGCGGGCGGGTTCCGCCGGACAGCGCGTACCAGCGCAGCGTGCCGTCGCCCAGCGCCGCCACGGCGACGCGCCCGTCGGCGGAGGCGACGACACCCCATACCGCGGCCGGCACCTCGGCGCGGGCAAGCTCGGCCCCGGCGGAATCGAGCAGGCGCAGGCTGAACTCCCCGCCCAGCAGGACGCGGCGCTGCTTGCCCAGCACGGTGACGCTGCGCGCCCACTCGCCACTGTCCAGCTTCACCGGCTGGCCGTTGACCTTGGGATTGCGGCTGTTGCGCCAATCGGAAACGCCGATCCCGGGACCTTCCGCCACCGGCCGGGCGAGGCCGGGCAGCGCGTCCGGCGCCGGGGTCAGGCTGCGGGCCAGCGCGTCGAAGCGCATCGGCCGCTGGCCGCCCTGCTCCATGCCGAATTCCAGCACCAGCCCGTCGTCGGACAGGCCGAAGCGGCCGAGATGGATGTCGCGATAGTCGGCGACGTCGCCCATGCGGGCGAACTGCAGCCGGCCGGCCGGATCGATCACGCCCCATCCCGGATCGGCGGCGGCGAAGGCGACCCCGCCGCCCTGCAGGGCCAGCAGATGGGTCACAGAATCGCGCGCGGCGGGCGTGTCGATGTAGGCGCCCTTGCCGGCATCGGCCCAGCGCCGCACCACGTTGCGCTTGCCGTCCACCGTCGCGGTGCCGGCGGCGACCAGCGCCGTGCCGTCCCAGGCGACAGCGGCGAAGCTGCCGCCGGTGACCCCGGTGGCCTTGGCGCTGTGGCGCGTCTTCAGGTCGGCGGCGGCGAGCACGTCGACCTGCGCCTGATCGGCATAGCCGACCGCCAGCAGCGCCCCGTCCGGCGAGAAGGCGACCGAATAGGGCATGCCCTTGCCCGGCTTGCGCTTGGCCTTCGGCTTGAAGTTGCTGTCATAGAGACGGACGTTGCCGTCGAAGGACGCGGTGGCGAGCCGCCCGTCGGGCGCGAAGGCCAGCGCCGACACCCGCGCCTCATAGGCGGTATCCTCGGCGACCAGCCTGAAGCTGGAACTGTCCCACACCCGGATGCCGGCGGTGCCGCCGAAGGCCCCGGCGACGAAGCGCCCGTCGGGCGAGAAGGCGAGATCGTTCAGCACCTGCGGCTGTCCCGCAAGCCGGGCCTTCAGCCGCTGCGCCTTGACGTCGAACAGGTAGAGCGTGACGCCGTCGCCCCAGCTCGACCCGGTGTTGCCGGCGGCGACCGCCAGCGACCCGTCGGCCGACAGCGCCACGGCATAGAGCGCGCCCTCGTCCCCCGCCTCCATCGGCACGCGCAGGACGCCCAACGGCTCCCCGCCGTCGCGCGCCCACAGGCGCAGGGACTTGTCGTTGGACACGGTGGCGATCAGCCGGCCCTGCGCGTCGCTGGCCAGCCGGTTGACGCGGGCGGTGTGTCCGCCGGTCTCGATCCGCAGGAACGCCCCGGTGGACGCGTCGCCCGCCAGCGCCGGCCGGGCCGCGAACGGCCCCGCCAGCATGCCGAGGAGCGCGCCCAGCAGGACGACGGGAAGAGCGCCGCGCCGCAGGCGCGCGTTCAGGCGAGAGAGACAGCCGGCCATCATCCGTTCCGCTTGCACTGGTGTCGTCCGGTGGCGGTCCCGCGCATTCCCTGCGAAAGACCGCCGCCGGTCAGCTCCTATCAGGCTGCGCCGATCAGGCGGCGTCCAGCGTCGCTTCCTTCTGGGCGATCTGCTGGATGCTGCTGGTGGTGGCGTTGATGCGCTCCGACGTCTCGAAGGCCGTGTTGGTGCGCTCGACCACCTGGGCAGCCTGTGTGGTGGCCGTCTGCTTCGCCGGTTTCTTCTTGGTCTGCGCCTTGACCGCGGTCTTGGTGCGGATCTTTTCGGCGGAGCCCGGCTCGATGTTGTCGGCGGCGATCAGATACTCGTCGCGGCGCTTGACGATGTTCTGGTTGATGCTGCTGGCGATGGCGTAATCCTTGTCCAGCTGGCCGCGGATCACGGTCAGGCGCTGCTCGGCCTCCGGCTTGCCGATGCGCTTGGCCTTGTAGTCGGCCTTGACGCGCGCGATCTCGGCGCGGCGGCAGTTCACCAGCTGGTCCAGCGCGACCTGGGTGCGGCTCAGGTTCTGATTCTCGGTGTCCAGGTCGGTCATCACGCCCAGGATCGCCTGATCGCGGCCCTGCTGCGACTTGGAGTTCCAGTAGCCGCCCAGCGTGCCCAGCGCCGCGCCGGCGGCGGCGCCGATCAGCGCGCTCTTCATGTTGCCGCCGGCCAGCGCACCGGTCAGCGCGCCGACGCCGGCGCCGATGGCGGCGCCCTTCAGCATATCCTCGGCATAGTAGTTGCCGGTCGAATCGAGCGCGACGCGGTACTGATAGCAGGCATCGCTGCCATCGTTGACGCCGATGCGATCCGTCTGCGTGGTCACGCAGCCGCTGAGCGCCATGGCGACGATGGTGAGCGAGACGAGACTTGCCTTGGCACGGTTGCTTCGCATGACCTGGATTCCCGTTTGCTTTTCTGTTCAAGACATATTTCGATCAGATCCAGAACTCCAGGCCGTCCGCACCACCCCCACAGTGGGCGCACTCCGCCGCCGATCAGGACCCGCCGCAACGCTGCCACAGCAACAACTGTAACGGAAGAGGGCAATACTACCAATTCGTGCGGCCTTTTATCCAATTTTTCGACCTGTAGCCTTGGAGGCACGGCTTCCCAGGAGAAATATGATCTTCGGATTCGGGGGGATATGATGTTCGGAAGAATGCGGCGCCGGCTGGCCGCGAGGGGCCTTGCCTGTCTGAGGGCCGGCCTGACCGCCGGTCTTGCCGCCGGGGCTGTCCTGACGGCGACCGCAAGCCCGGCGCGCGCGGAAATCGCGGCGCTGGTGATCGGGATCGACCGCTACACGCGGATCAACCCGCTGCAGGGCGCCGTCAACGACGCGCGCGACATCAGCGCCGCCCTGAAGGGGCTGGGCGTCAAGAAGCTGCGCCTGTTCATCGACGGCGAGGCGGAGCGCAGCCGGATCATAACGGCCTGGCGGGAGCTGATCGCCGAGACCTCTCCCGACTCGACCCTGGTGCTGACCTTCGCCGGCCATGGAGCGCAGCAACCGGAACGTGTGCGCGGCAGCGAGGTCGACGGCATGGACGAGTTCCTGGTGCTGGCCGACTTCGCCCCGCGCGGTCCCGGCACCGCCCAGCGCCTGACCGACGACGAGATCGCCGTGCTGCTGAAGGAAGCCGCCCCGCGCCGGGTGATCTTCGTCTCCGATTCCTGCCATTCCGGCACGATGACCCGCGGCTTCGACGACCGCGCCGGCATGCTGGGCACGCGGGCGGCGAAGATCGACGGCGCGCCGGTCGACCGCATCGAGGACGACGCCCTGCCCCCGCCTACCCGCGCCGCCCTGCAGGCGGAGGCGGACGACCAGCCGAACGTCACCTTCTTCGCCGCCGTCGCCGAACATGAGCTGGCGCCGGAGGTGATGATCGACCGAAAGCCGCGCGGCGCGCTGAGCTGGGCCTTCGCCAACGCGCTGCGCGGGCAGGCCGACCGCGACGGCGACGGCATCGTCACCAAGGGGGAGCTTGAGACGCACATCCGCGGCGCCGTCCGCATGGCGCTGGAAGGCAAGCAGCACCCGCAGGTCCAGCCGCGCGGCCGTGGCGAGCTTCCGCTGATCGACCCGGTCGCCACCAAGCCGAAGCCGCCGTCCCTGCTGCCCGCCGCCGGCCCGATCCCGCTGCGCATCCTGGGCAAGCCGGCGGCGGTGAAGACCCTGGCCGCCGGCCTCTCCGGCATCGAGGTTGCCGGCAAGAACGATCCCGCCCTGGTCTGGGACAGCGCCACCGGCGAGGTGGTCAGCTCGATGGGCGACGTGCTGGCCAGCATCGCCGGCGATCCGATGTCCCCGGAAACCCGGCGGCGGGTGCAGGGGGTGGTCGACAAATGGTCGCTGGTTGTGCGGGTGAAGGCGGCGGCGCAGGACCGCTCGCTGGCCCTGGCGCTGGAGCCGGGCGACCGCAACTACCGCCAGGGGGAGACGGTCTCCCTCGACATCCGCGGCAACACCGGCACCCATTTCACCCTGATCAACCTCGCCGCCGACGGGACGGTCAACTACCTCTACCCGCTGGCGGAACGCAACGACCCGGCGCAGATCCCCAGGGGCGGCCCCTACCGGCTGGCGCTGACGGTGGAGCCGCCCTTCGGCGCCGACCATTTCCTGGCCATCGCCTCGCCCAAGCCGATGGCGGCGCTGCAGCGGGACCTCGCCGCGCTCGACGGCAAGCCGGCCGCCGCGGAGGTCGCCACCCTGCTGACCCGCCACCTGACCGGCCAGCCGGTGGAATTCGGCATCCACGGCGTCTACAGCACGGGGCGGTGAGCTTCACCCCCGCAGCGCCGCGCGGCGGTCAGCCCGCATCAGGGCGGCGCCGCGTTCGGCGATCATCACCGTCGGCGTGTTGGTGTTGCCCGAGGTCAGGGTCGGCATCACCGACGCGTCGACCACCCGCAGGCCGCGCACCCCGCGCACCCGCATCTCCGCATCCGTCACGGCGGTGGCGTCGTCCCTGCCGCCCATCCGGCAGGTGCCGACGGGATGGAAGATGGTGGTGCCGATGTCGCCCGCGGCGCGCGCCAGTTCCTCCTCGGTCTGGAAGCTGGGACCGGGCTTGTATTCCTGCGGGTGGTAGGGGGCCAGCGCCGGCTGTGCCACGATGCGGCGGGTCAGCGCCAGCGCCTTGGCCGCCTTCGCCCGGTCGGCCGGATCGGACAGGTAGCAGGGGGCGATGGCCGGATTCTCGCGATGGTCGGCGGCGGTGATGCGGGTCCAGCCGCGCGAGGCCGGGCGCAGGTCGCAGACGCTGGCGGTAAAGGCCGGGAAGGCGTGCAGCGGATCGCCGAACTTCTCCAGCGACAACGGCTGCACATGGTATTCCAGGTCGGCGGTCTCCATCTCCGCCGAGGATTTGGCGAAGACGCCGAGCTGGCTGGGCGCCATGGTCAGCGGCCCCTTGCGGAACAGCGCATATTCCAGCCCCATCATCGCCTTGCCGAACAGGCTGCCCGCCCGCTTGTTCAGCGTCAGGACCCCATCGACCTTGTAGATCATCCGCAACTGCAGATGGTCCTGCAGGTTGGCGCCGACATCCGGCGCGTCCAGCACCACCGGAATCCCGAGGGCCTTCAGGTGCTCCGCCGGGCCGATGCCGGAGCGCTGGAGAATCGCCGGGCTGCCGATGGAGCCTGCGGCCAGCACCGTCTCGATCCTGGAGGTGGCCCGCGCCGGCTCCCCCTTCACCGTGAAGCGGACGCCGGTGACGCGGCCGTCGGCGATCTCCACCCGGTCGATGGCCGCCTCGATGGCGAGCTTCAGGTTCGGCCGGTCGAGCGCCGGGCGCAGGAAGGCCTTGGCCGCGCTCCAACGGATGCCGCCCTTCTGGTTCACCTCGAAGCTGCCGACGCCGAAATTGTCGCCGCGGTTGAAGTCGTCGGAGCGCGGGATCCCCGCCTGATGCGCCGCTTCGGCGAAGCGGTCCAGCAGGTCCCAGCGCAGCCGCTGCCGCTCCACCCGCCATTCGCCGCCGACGCCGTGCATCTCGTCGGCGCCGCGCCAGTAGTCCTCGCTGCCCTTGAAGACCGGCAGCACCTCCCTCCAGCTCCAGCGGCTGTCGCCGGTGATGGAGGCCCATTCGTCGTAATCGCGCGCCTGCCCGCGCATGGCGATCATGCCGTTGATCGACGAGCAGCCGCCCAGCACCTTGCCGCGGGCGTAGTGGATGCTGCGGCCGTTCAGCCCGGCCTCCGCCTCCGTCTTGAAGCACCAGTCGGTGCGCGGGTTGCCGATGCAGAACAGGTAGCCGGCGGGGATGTGCAGCCACACCCAATTGTCCTTGCCGCCCGCCTCCAGCAGGAGGACCGAAACGTCCGGATCGGCCGACAGCCGGTTGGCCAGCACGCAGCCGGCCGTACCGCCGCCGGCGATGATGTAGTCGAAGCTGCCGAAATCGAGCACGTCCGCCATCGCTTCCCTCCCGGGGGATTTATCGATTTGTCAGACATATTAGATTGCTGACCCATCGAACGATCCAGCGAAATTTTGCCGCGCCCGGCGCTTTCGCTCACTTCCGGTTCACCAGCGCCACCCCGCAGACCGCCACCGCCATGCCGGCGAGCGCCGCGATGCCCAGCTTCTCGTCGAACAGGACCCAGGCGACGAGCGCCGTGACCGGCGGGGTCAGGTAGAACAGGCTGGCGACCTTGGCCGCGGCCCCGCGGCGGATCAGGGCGAACAGCAGGAAGATGGCGCCGACCGACAGCACGAAGCTGAGCCACAGCAGGGCGAACAGGAACTCCCCCGTCCACTGCACCTGCATGGTCTCGGTCAGTGGCGCGGCGACGGCCAGCACCAGCGCCGTGGCGGCATACTGGATCGCCGTGCCGCTGCGCAGATCCATCCCGCCGCCGTGGCGCTTCTGGTAGAGTGTGCCCAGCGTGATGCCGACCAGCGCCGCGACGGCATAGCCGATGCCGATCAGATGCTCCGCATCGACCGACAGCTTTTCCCGCACCACCAGCCCGACGCCGGCAAGACCCAGCAGCAGGCCGGCCCATTGCCGGCCGCTCACCCGTTCGCCCAGCAGCGGGCCTGACAGCGCGGCGGTCAGCAGCGGCTGGATGCCGACGACCAGCGCCGTCACCCCGGCCGGCAGCCCATGGGCGATGGCGAGGAAGACGCCGCTGAGATAGACGCCGTGCACCAGCAACCCGGCCAGCGCGATCCGCCCGGCCGTCGCCCAGTCCTTCGGCCAGGGCGCGCGGCTCGCCAGCGCCACCAGCGCCAGCACCGCCGCGACCAGCCCGAGCCGGATCAGCAGGAAGGTCAGCGGCTCCACATAGGGAAGCCCGTATTTCGCCCCGATGAAGCCGGTGCTCCACAGCAGCACGAAAAGACCCGGCATCAGGCGCAGCCAGGTCTGGCCGCCGCCCGTCGCGGTCTCGCCCATGAAAAATCCCTTCCCTGCGGTCAGCTCACCGCCGGGACGGCCGGGGACGACTGGGTCGGCTGCCGGCGCGCCTCGGCGACCGCCTGGATGTGGGATCGCAGATCCGCGTCCTTCTGCACCAGCCGGCGGAAATCCTTCTCATCCAACACCAGCAATTGGCAATAGCCGAGCGCCCGCACGTCTGCATTGCGCCGCTGGCGGGTCAGCAGCGCCATCTCGCCGAAGAAGTCGCCGGTGCCCAGCTTCACCGGCTCCGCCAGATTGGGCACCAGCACCTCGACCGCGCCGGAAGCGATGAAGAACATGGCGTCGCCGCGGTCGCCCTTGCGCACGATGGTCTCGCCCGGCAGGGCCAGCTGCGCCCGCAGCAGCGTGGCGATGGTCGTCACCCGTTCGGCCGGCAGATCGGCGAACAGCGGCACCCGGCGCACCAGCTCCGCCACGTCGAACCGGACATCCAGCTTCGGCAGCCGTTCCAGCACCCGGCGGCGCCGATCCAGGTCGCGCTCCAGGTCGGTCAGCACCTCCTGGCTGATGATCGATTCGGCGTACAGGGTCCGGTAATCGGCATGCTCCAGCCGCAGGGCGGCGCGGCCGACATACCGGCTCTGCAGCACGACGGCATAGTCGGGATACTGCAGCTTCAGGGCCGACAGCGCCTGCTCGACGATACCCAGCCGGCCGACCAGCATGCCTTCCAGCTCGAACGCCACCTCCTGCCCCAGCACGCGGGCCAGCCGGTCGCGGGTGAAGGCCAACAGCTCGCGCAGGACGGTGCGCACGGCGACCAGCACCTCGAACCGCATCGACAGGCGCCGGGCCAGCGGCCGGTGGATGCCGAAGCGGCGCTGCAGCCAGCTCGCTCCCCGCATCCAGGGCGAGAAGGCGATGAAGGGCTCCTCGAAGGCGCGGTAGCCGTTGCGCCCCTGGGCCTTGACGGCGTCCAGCAGCCGGCCGCTGCGCCCGGCCAGCATCTCCATCACCGCGCGCGACACCACGCCTTCGGAAAAGTGGGCGTAATAGAGCTCTTCCTCGCGGTTCACCAGGATGACGAGACCGATGGTGATGCGGTCCTCGTCGGTCAGCTTCGCCTCGTCCCGGCTGTCCTGGTCGATCTTCTTCAGCCGCTCCTCGTAGCGGGAGATCATCACGTCCTTGACGGCGCCGTCGACCTCATAGGTCTGGGCGACGGCGGCGACGCGGTCGCGGATGCTGTCGGTGGACAGCGCCAGTGCCCGGTTGCGCATGGCGCGCTCCACCGGCGTCAGTTCGTCCAGCTTCAGCACGCGGATCAGCCAGCGCAGCGTGGTGCCGTTGACGAACAGCGTGACGAAGACGAAGCCGGTGACCATCACCGCGACGAAGCTCTGGACGCGGTCCGGCACCCGGAAATTCTCGGTCACCGCCAACGCCAGCGTCAGCGACACCGCCCCGCGCAGCCCGCCCCACAGCATCACCGTCTTGTAGGAATTGCTGACCTTCTGCGCCAGACCGGCCCAGGACAGCACCGGCAGCAGGCCGAACAGCACGACCGCCCGCGCCGCGAAGGCAGCGGCCACGACCACCAGCACCAGCCCGACCTCCGCCCATCCGGCGTCGGCCATCAGCCGCGGCACCAGAATGGCGGTCAGCAGGAAGATCAGGGAGTTGGCCCAGAAGCCCAGCTGCTGCCAGACATGTTCCATGGCGCCCCAGGTGGCGGGGGAGATGCGGGTGCGTCCGACCGATCCGATGACCAGCGCCGAGGCCACCACCGCCACCACGCCCGACGAGCCGACATAATGCTCCGCGATCACGTAGGACAGATAGGCCAGCGCCACCGTCAGCGTGATCTCCGCCATCGGCTGGTTGCGCATCGGCTCCACCAGCATGCAGACGATGCGGCCGCAGATGTAGCCGGTGACGACGCCGCCGATGAAATCGCGCAGGAAATCCAGCGCCGCCGCCCCCGCCCCGCCATGGGAGGTGCGCGTCAGCATCTCCAGCAGCAGGGTGAACAGGGCGATGGCCGCGGCGTCGTTCAGCAGGCTCTCGCCCTCGACCAGCGTGGTCAGCCGCCTCGGCGCGCCGAGGTCGCGGAAGATGCCGATGACCGCCGCCGGATCGGTGGAGGCGACGATCGCCCCCAGCAGCAGGCAGGCGACCAGCCCCAGCGAAGTGAACAGGCTTACCGCGTAGCCGACGGCGAAGGTGCAGACGAACACCGCCACCACCGCCATCAGCAGGATCGGCCCCAGGTCGTCGAACAGCCGCCGCACATCGACCGCCAGCGCCGTTTCGAACAGCAGGATCGGCAGGAAGACGTGCAGCAGGATGTCGGACGAGACGTCCAGCTCGGCGAGCGAGTTCAGGAAATCGTGGAACGGGTCCTTGCCCGGCCCGGCGAAGGTCTGGATCACCGCGCCCAGCGCCACCCCGACGCCCGCCAGCAGCACCGTGTAGGGCACCTGGAATCGGGCGGCCAGCGACGGCAGGAAGCTGACGAGGGCGAGAAGCCCGGCAACGCCGAGGACTTGGATGACGATGTCGTGCATGTTCCCACGGGGACGGCTGCGGCGTGGGCTGCACGGTATCGCCGCACTGTGGCTGGAGCAAGACCGGGAACCACGGACTCCTGCGGCAAAAATGGTCCCGGACGGCGAGCCCCTTCTAGCGTTGGGGCAGGATGGTCATCGCGGTGGCGGTGCCGCGATACCGCGCGACTGCAGATACTGCCGGCAGCGCCGCTGCCAGTCCGAAAGCGGCGAGGACGGGTCGAGGGCGGCGTGGAAGATGTAGTCGGCCGCCGCATCCTCCGACACCGGCGAGCGGTGCAGCGCGTCGGCGTTGCGGCCCAGCAGATAGGCCACGACGTGGAACTGGTTCATCCGGGCCAGCACCAGCGTCACCGTGCTGCCGCTCTCGTCGGTCGCCTCGATGTCGGCACCGGCGTCCAGCAGGATGCGGATGGCATCGGCGTTGCGGCGCAGGCCGGCATTGACCAGCACCGGCTCGCCGATGGCGTTGCGGGCATTGGGATCGCCGCCGAAGGCAAGCAGCAGCCTCAGCCAGTCGGTGTCCGTGCCCGACGCCACCATGGTCAGCGCCGATTCCCCGTCGCGGGCGCGGCGGTTGGGATCGGCCCCGGCCTCCAGCAGGGCCTTGGCCCCGGCCTTGCTGTTGCTGGCGATGGCGAACAGCAGCGGCGTCATACCCTCCGTTCCGCCCGCGTTCGGGTCGGCGCCCGCGGCGGCGAGCTGGCGCACGGCGGCGGCGTCCCCCCGTCCGGCGGCGTCGGCCAGCCTGGCCGTGGCGGCATCGGGGAAGAAGTGGCTGGCGGGCGGCAGAGCGGCCATGGCGGACCTCGCGGCGAATGGGGTGGGAAGGTGCGTCCAGCCTGCTGCGGCCAGCGCCACCAGGATCAACAGCCGGCGGAGAAAGGCAATGCCGGGCTTGTGGCCGGATTTGGGGGGTGCTGCGGCGCCCTCACCGGTGCAGGGCGGCACGCAGCTGCCCCTCGTCCGCGCGCTTCTGCTTTTCCAGCGCGTTGATGGGATAGGCCATGCCGTGCTTGGTGACGGAATCGGCGGCGACGCCCTTGACATACTCCATGCCCTTCTTGCCGGCAGCGGCACCCTGGAAGGCGTTGCCGTGCTCGTCGACCGCCTCGAGCGGCACATTCCTGCCGATGCTGGTCGGCATCGGTCCGACCGCGTTCTGCGCGGTGGTCAGCACCTCGCCGGCGACCTGATAGTTGGTGACCTTGCCGCCGTTGGCGCGCGACTTGCCGAAGGCGGCGACCGTATCATCCTTCAGGCCGGCCGTGTTGAAGGTGGTGCAGGGCACGTCGGCCACCACCGCGCCCGCGGTCGCCAGCCCGCCGCCCAGCGAATGGCCGGCCATCTCCAGCCGCGGTCCGACCTTGCTCTTCACCTTCTGCGCCGCCTGGATCGCCCGCTCGTAATAGTCGGAGCGCGGGCCGATGCCCTGCTGCAGGTTGTTGACCCAGTCCTCCTTGGCGGTGAAGGTGGTTCCCTTCGGCACCAGCACGACCTGCGGCGGGGACCCGAACACCTTGGGGTCCGCCACATACAGCTCCGCCCGGAATCCCGACGCGGTGCCGGGGTCGAGGTCGCTGGGGACGAGGCCGTATTTGCGCAGCTCCGCCGGGTCGTCGCTCAGCCGGGTCCAGCCCGGCGGCGGGGTCTTGGGCGAATCCGGGCCGTTCTCGTGGTGATAGACGTCGGCGGCCAGACGCGCGCGCTCCACCGCCTTGTTGTCGCGGGCGAAGCGTTCCGTCACCTCCGGCAGCACCTTCTTCCCGCGCGCCTCCTCGATCAGCGCCTGCCGTTCGGCCACGCGCTTGGCCTTGGCGTCGATTTCCGCCTGGGAACAGGGGATGGTCGGGTTCTTGGCGGGGACCGGAGCGTTCCGGCGGAAATGATCGGCCAGGTCGTCGGTCAGCGTCTGGCCGGCGGCCTTGGCGCCGCGCTTGGCGGCGCCGCTGAAGTCGCCTTCCAGCACCGCCGCCCCGGTTTCCTTCAGGCCGGCCTTGACGGTGTCGGCCGCCATCCGGCCGCCGGTGCGCAGGGTCTGGTAGGTCGCCTTGGCCTTCGCCGTGGCGCTTTCGGCCATGTCGGTCAGCGTGGACAGGATCGCCATGGCGTCAATCCCGCTGCGACAGGGCGGCGATCATGGCGTCGACCCACTCGGTCAGCCATTCCGCCTTCCGGTCGGCGGTCATCGCCGGATCCGCCAGCACCTCGCGCGCCGCCGGACTGTCCTCGTCGAAGCGGTCGCCGGCCAGCGCCGCGGTGACGATGTAGCAGGCGGCTTGCCAACGGGTGGTCAGGCCATGCCCCTCCGCCCGCGCCAGCTGGTCGCGTCCGAACTCGCGGAAGCGGTCGGCCGGCACCGGATCGGCGTCCGGAAAACGGTCGGCAAGATAGCGGTGCACCGCCCGGATCAGATCCTCTTCCCCCAGCCGGTCCATCTGGGCCTGCGACAGAACGAACACGGTGCACCCCGATCGATTGCGTTATCAGGGTATGATAGAGGTGCAATTATTGACAGAGAAGCGGCAACGCCGGGATTTCACGGCTGAGTTGGCCCGGGAGAGTACAACCCGGCCGTCAGGTCCTGGAACCGGGACACGCGGTCGATTACCATGGTGCCGGCTTTGCCCGAATCGGAAATAGGGGACAGGGGAATGGGGACGGTCAGGGTCTTGCGGCCGGCGTTTGCCGGATTGGCGCTGTTGCTGGCATTCGGCGGCGTGGCCGCCGCCACCGAACCGACCGCCGCCCCTACCACGACGGAGGACTTCATCCGGGCCCTGCGGCCGGACACGCCCGCGGCCGGCGAGAAGCCCGGCGAAAAGCCTGGCGAAAAGCCCAGGACCCGCGGACTCGCCCTCGGTACCGGCGGCGCTGCCGAACCGGCGGCACCCCCAGCGGCTACTGCACCGGCGCCCGCCTCCACCGCTGCCCCCGCCGCTGCCGCGAAGCCGAAGGCGGCACCCAGGATCAGCTTCCAGGTGGAGTTCGCCTTCAATTCGGCGGAACTGACGCCGAAGGCCACCGGCATCCTGGACGAGCTGGGCCGCGCCCTGACCTCGCCGGACCTCGCCGCCTACCGCTTCCAGCTGACCGGCCACACCGACGGCGTCGGCAATCCCGATTACAATCTCGCCTTGTCGAAGCGGCGGGCCGCCTCGGTGCGCGATTACCTGACCCGGAGTTTCGGCGTGTCGCCCAACCGCCTCGTGGCCGTCGGCCGCGGGTCCCAGCAGCTGCTCGACCCCGCCAACCCGGCCAGCGACGCCAACCGCCGGGTGGAGATCGTCAATCTCGGTTCCTGACCGCGGGTGAACCGACAGGATTGCGGCGGCTCAACGCCAGCCGCCGTCCCGCGTCAACCCGGCCAGGATGTCGCGCAGGATGGCATGCGCCGCGCGGGCGGCGACCGGCATCGGCCGGCCGGCGGCATGGGCCAGCAGGATGGTACGGTCGATCTGCGGATCGACGATGGGCAGGCCGGTCAGGCGGTCCGCCACCGCGCCATAGCGCGCCACCCGCTCCGACAGCACGGTATAGCCGCAGCCTTCCGCCACCAGCGCCTTGATCTGTTCCAGCGCGTCGATCTCCATGGCGACGGTGACGCGGGCGCGGGCCAGCACTGCTGCGTGCTCCACCTCCTCGCGCACGCCGTGGGGGCGGCCGGGCAGGATCAGCGGAAGGGCCAGCGCCTCGGCGAAGGGGATGGAGGTCCGGCCCCGGAGCAGCGGGTCGTCCGCCGGCCCGACCAGGTGCAGGCTTTCCCGCGCCACCAGTTCCGTCTCCAGCCCGCCCATCTCTTCTGCGCCGAACACCAGAGCCAGATCGAGCTGCCCAGACAGCACCCATTCAAGCATGTGGCCGGACAGCCCCTCCACCACCCGCAGCCGGATCTGCGGATGGTCGCGGCGCACCGCCAGCGCCAGCGGCACGGTCAGCACCGGCCCCAGCGAGGTCGGGATGCCGACCGTGGCCGGACCGGCGGGCACCGCCTCCACCGCCCGCACCTCGTCGCGCAGCCCGTCCATCGACTCGATCAGCGCCGCCGCCCGCTGTGCCAGCCGCCGCCCGCTTTCGGTCGGCACCACGCCGCGCGCCGTGCGCAGGACGAGTTGGCAGCCGAAATCCTCCTCCATCCGCTTCAGATGCAGGCTGAGCGCCGGCTGCGCCACCCGCAGCGCCTCCGCCGCGCGGGAGATCGAGCCATGCTCGACGATGCCCAGGAAATAGCGAAGCTGCCGCACATCCATCCCGCCGGAACCCTTGCCGCCGATAACGCAGTGCTATGAAGAGAACGGCTGGCATCGCGTGTCAATATGGCTTTGACTTCTGTCCGCTGTCGCGTGTTCCGCTCAGGAGCCCCCTCTTGATCGCCGCAAATCCGTTAACCATTTACCCATCAGGCGCCGGGCGGTCGCGCATTTTGCGGATCGTGGGGGCGCCGTTCCGCGCCGGATGACTGGGCGGAAGACCATGGAAACGGAGTGCCGGATGGACTTCGGTCAATTCACCGATCGTGCGCGCAGCGTCATTCAGGCCGCGCAGATCGCCGCCCTTGCCGAGCGGCATCAACAGCTTCTCCCCGAACATCTGCTGAAGGCCCTGATCGACGAGGGCAGCGGCGTGGCGGCGCGCCTGGTGCGCGACACCGGCGGCGACCCCGATCTGCTGAAGTCCGCGACCGAGGAGCAGCTGTCCCGCGCGCCGGTCCAGGCCGGCGCCAACGATGGTCCGCAGCCGCTCTACATGTCGCCGGCGCTGGCCGCCGTGCTGCAGGGCGCCGTCGCCTCGGCGCGCACCGGCGGCGACCGCTTCGTCACCGCAGAGCGTCTGCTGGAGAGCCTCGCCCGCCAGAGCGGTCCGCTGCGCGCGCTGTTCCGCCGAGCCGGCGTCGATGCCGACGCGCTGGCCGCCGCCGCCGATGCCCAGCGCAAGGACCATCCCGCCGACGCGGAGACGGAGACGACGGCCGGCGAGGCGCTGGCCCGCTACACCCGCGACCTGACCGAAGAGGCGCGGCAGGGCCGGCTCGACCCGGTCATCGGCCGTGACGACGAGATCCGCCGCACCATCCAGGTGCTGGCCCGCCGCACCAAGAACAATCCGGTGCTGATCGGCGAGCCCGGCGTCGGCAAGACCGCCGTGGTCGAGGGGCTGGCCCAGCGCCTGGCCTCCGGCGACGTGCCGGAAGGGCTGAAGGACCGCCGCGTCCTGGCGCTCGACCTCACCGCCCTGCTGGCCGGCGCCAAGTTCCGCGGCGAGTTCGAGGAGCGGCTGAAGTCGGTCCTGGCCGAGGTGCAGGAGGCCAACGGCCGCATCATCCTGTTCATCGACGAGCTGCACACGTTGATCGGCGCCGGCCGCACCGACGGGGCGATGGACGCCGCCAACATGCTGAAGCCCGCCCTGGCGCGCGGCGAGCTGCGCTGCGTCGGCGCCACCACGCCCGACGAGTACCGCAAGTATATCGAGAAGGACGCCGCACTCGCCCGCCGCTTCCAGCCGGTGACGGTGGACGAGCCGTCGGCCGACGACGCGGTGTCGATCCTGCGCGGCATCAAGGGCAAGTACGAGGTGCACCATGGCGTGCGCATCGCCGACGCGGCGGTGGTCGCGGCGGTCAGCCTGTCGGCGCGCTACATCGGCGACCGCCGGCTGCCCGACAAGGCCATCGACCTCGTCGACGAGGCGGCGAGCCGCCTGCGCATGGCCATCGACAGCAAGCCGGAGGCGCTCGACGCCGTCGACCGCCGCGTCGCCCAGCTGAAGATCGAGCGCGAGGCGCTGAAAGCCGAGCCGGATGCCGCCTCGCAGGAACGCCTGCATGTGCTGGAAGGCGAACTGATCGAAGCGGAAGCCCGCCAGACCTCGATGGAGGAGGAGTGGCGCGCCTCGCAGTCCCGCCGCACCGAGGGGCGCCGCCTGAAGGAGGAGCTGGACCAGGCCCGCACCAAGCTGGAGCGCGCCCAGCGCGACGGCGACTGGGCCAAGGCCGGCGAGCTGGCCTATGGCGTGGTGCCCGACCTGGAGAAGCGTCTGGCCGAGGCCGAATCGCGCGCCAGCGCCGAGCGTGACGAGGTGACGGCCAAGGACATCGGCGCCGTCGTCACCCGCTGGACCGGCATTCCGGTCGAACGGATGCTGGAGGGCGAACGCCAGCGGCTGAAGGGCATGGAGGACAAGCTGGCGGAGCGCGTCGTCGGCCAGAAGGAGGCGGTGCGCGCGGTGTCCAAGGCGGTGCGGCGCGCCCGCGCCGGTCTGAAGGACCCCAGCCGCCCGACCGGCTCCTTCCTGTTCCTCGGCCCGACCGGCGTCGGCAAGACCGAACTGGCCAAGGCGCTGGCCGCCTTCCTGTTCGACGACGAGACGGCGATCACCCGCCTCGACATGTCGGAGTATATGGAGAAGCATGCGGTCAGCCGGATGATCGGCTCGCCGCCGGGCTATGTCGGCTATGACGACGGCGGCTCGCTGGCGGAACGCATCCGGCGCCGGCCCTATCAGGTCGTGCTGCTGGACGAGGTGGAGAAGGCGCATCCCGACGTGCTGAACGTCCTGTTGCAGGCGCTCGACGACGGGCGGTTGACCGATGGGCAGGGCCGCACCGCCGACTTCCGCCACGCCATCCTCATCATGACCTCCAACCTGGGGGCCGAGGCGCTGAGCGCCTTGGGTGATGACGAGGATATGGCCGGAGTGACGGTGGAGGTGATGGACGCGGTGCGCAAGGCCTTCCGGCCGGAGTTCCTCAACCGGCTGGACGATGTCCTGATCTTCCGCCGGCTGGGCCGGGACCAGATGTCGCGGATCGTCGACATCCAGCTGGCCCGCGTCAACGAGCGGCTGGCCGAGCGCGGCGTCACCCTGGCGGCGGATGCGGCGGCCAAGCGGCGGCTGGGCGATCTGGGCTGGGATCCGGCCTTCGGCGCCCGTCCGCTGAAGCGGGCCATCCAGGGCCTTGTCGAGGACCCCATCGCCGAGCGCCTGCTCGACGAGGAGGTGGAGGGCAAGACCACCATGGCCCTGTCGGTCGTCGATGGCCGGCTGGCGCTGGACGGCGTGGTGGTCGAGGAGGGCCGCGCCCACGGTTTCAAGGCGCCGGAACGCCCGCCGCTCGGCTTCGCCCTGCCGCCGGTGGCGAGTTCCGCCAGCGCACGCGAGGCGTCGGTCCACTGACCGGCAGCCGATTCAGACAAAAAGGCTTCGGATGCCGGTCATCCGAAGCCTTTTTCCTGTCAGGGCGGTGGACTTTGGCGACCGGCCGTTACCATTTCGACTTCAGCTTCTTGGCGCCGTCGCTCGACCAGATGATGGCGACGGCATCGACCACCAGCTCGTTATTCGCCTTTTCGTTCTGCTTCCACTCGCCGCACAGCATCATGATCGAGGCGATGGCGCACACGCAGCCGCCGCGGGCTCCCTCGATCAGGCTGATGCAGACATTCTCCTTGGGGCTGTCCTTCCGGAAGGACTTGCGGATCGACCAGATCCGGTCGGCAATGAAGGGAAGCCCGGCGGTGAAGACGCTGACCGCCTTGATCGCCGTGTTGTTCTCCTTGCGGTCGATCACGTAGGTCAGGTTGGCCTTGCACTTGCCGCAACTGCACGGATAGCCGTTGCTGCGCGTGGCGGCGGTGCGGAGGTCGTGCAGGGCGAAGATGCCGTTCGCGGTGATGCCGATGGCCAGCGCCACCAGCCACGGCCCCAGCGCCGCGCCCAGCGGGAACAGGGCGATCGAGCCGATCCCGACATTGACACTCGTGGTCGCCACCCCGCTGAGCACGGTGACGCCGGTCTGAAGGCCGCTCTGCGCAGCGCCGATCAGCGCCATCTTGGAATATTTCGCCAGCTTGGTGCGTGTTTCGCTGAAGGGCTCGAAGCTGTCGGCGGCCGGCGCGTTGGTCGCGAACATCGTCGCGAGTTCGCGAAGCTTGTCGGGAGGAGGAAGCGGCATGGCCGGGACTCTCGCAGTGGGGCGGCGGACGGAAGCGGATGAGCAAGAAAGTGGTAGCCAAGCAACAACCAGTCGGCAAGCGCCTGCCACATCGAGGGGTGCCAATGAGCGGGCCGGTCTGCTACATCTCGGCGGCGCCGATTGAGCGCGGGCGGTGCCGCAACAGCCGGGGGCAGACATGACCACGACGACTCCCTCCTACCTGTCGACCTTCTCGCTCGCCGGGCAGGTGGCGCTGGTCACCGGGTCGGGCCGCGGCCTGGGGCTTGAGATCGCGCGGGCGCTCGCCGGCTCCGGTGCGCATGTGCTGCTGAATGGCCGCGACGCCGCAACGCTGGAGACGCGGGTGGCCGAGATCGAGGCTGCCGGCGGAAGCGCGTCGGCGCTGGCCTTCGACGTGTCGGACCGGGCGGCGGTGCGCGATGCCTTCGCGCGGATCGACCGGGAGCACGGACGGCTCGACGTGCTGGTCCAGAATGTCGGACAGCGCAACCGCAAGCCGCTGGCCGACCTGACCGACGACGAGATCGTCACCCTTCTGGACGTCGATCTGGCCTCCAGCCTGATCCTGGCGCGGGAGGCGGCGCGGCTGATGCTGCCGCGGGGCCGCGGCCGGCTGATCGCCGTCACCTCGGTCGCCGGGCAGATCTCGCGGGCCAACGACAGCGTCTATGCCGCCGCCAAGGCCGGCCTGAACGGCATGGTGCGGGCGCTGGCCGCCGAATACGGGCCGCATGGCCTGACCAGCAACGCCATCGCGCCCGGCTTTTTCGCGACCGAAACGAATGCGGCCATCGCCGCCGATCCCGAACGCGGGGCCTATTTCGCCAACCGCACGCCGATGGGCCGCTGGGGCCGTCCGGAGGAGATCGCCGGAGCGGCGGTGTTCCTTGCGTCGGCCGCGGCGTCCTATGTCAACGGCCATGTCTTGGTCGTGGACGGCGGCGCCACCATCTTGATGTGAGCCGCCGGCCGATTGCCCACCGCCATGTTGACGATTCCGATCTCCTGCGGCGACCCCGCCGCCCTGTTCCGCCCCTGGAGCGGCGAGCCCTGGGCCATGCTGCTCGACAGCGCGGCGCCCCATCCGCAGAACGGGCGTTACTCCTATATCGTTGCCGAACCGTTCCAAACTGTCGAATTCACCTGCGGCCACACGCTGGTCGATGGGGCGCCGGTGCCCGGCAGTCCCTTCGACGCACTGGAACGGGCGCTGGCGGCTCACCCCCTGCCCTCCGCCGGCCCGGTACCGTTCACCGGCGGGGCGGTGGGCTTCGTCGGTTACGAGGCCGGAACGGCTTTGGAAGGGCTGCGCTCCCGCCACGGCAATCCGGGCGGCCAGCCGGACATGGCATTCGGCCTCTATGACGCCGTCGCCGCCTTCGACCGGGAGACGCGGAGCGCCTGGGTCATCGCGGCCCGGCCTGAGGCGGAGGAGCGCGCCCGCCGCATGGCCGCGCGGCTGTCCGTTCCGCCATCGGAACAATCGGTCGGACCGGCCCCGCTGCGCTGGCGGTCGGAGCTGTCGCGCCCCGACTATCTCGACCGGGTCGGCCGGGTGCTGGAGTATATCCGCGCCGGCGACATCTATCAGGCGAACTTCACCCAGCGTTTCCTGGCCGAGGTGGACGGGTCCATCGATGCCTATGCGCTGTACGAGCGGCTGCGCTGCCTCAGCCCTGCCCCCTTCGCCGCCTTCCTGAACTGCGGCCCCCGCCTGCGGCTGGCCGGCGCCTCGCCCGAGCGCTTCATCCGGCTGCGCGCCGACCGGACCATCGAGACGCGGCCGATCAAGGGCACCCGCCCGCGCCATGCCGATCCCTTGGCCGACGCGGCTGCGGCGGCGGAACTGTCGGCCAGCATCAAGGACCGGGCGGAAAACCTGATGATCACCGACCTGCTGCGCAACGATCTGGCGCGCGTGTCGGAGGTCGGCAGCGTCAGGGTGCCGGTGCTGTTCGGGCTGGAGAGCTTCGCCAGCGTCCATCACCTCGTGTCGGTCGTCACCTCCCGGCTGGTGCCGGGGCTGGGGCCGGTCGATCTGCTGCGCGCCGCCTGTCCCGGCGGCTCGATCACCGGCGCGCCCAAGATCCGCGCCATGCAGATCATCGACGAGCTGGAGGTCGCCCGCCGTGGCGCCTATTGCGGGTCGGTGGCCTGGATCGGCTTCGACGGCGCCATGGACAGCAACATCGTCATCCGCACCCTGTCGGTGACGCAGGATCACGTCATCGCCCAGGCCGGCGGCGGCATCGTCGCCGATTCCGACCCGGCGGCGGAGCATGAGGAAATGCTGGTCAAGGCCCGCGCCCAGCTGCGCGCCGCCGGCGAGTTGGCGGAAGAGGACATCGCATGACCATCTGGCTGAACGGCCGCCTGCTGCCCACCGCCGAGGCGCGGATCGACCCGGCCGACCGCGGCTTCACTCTGGGCGACGGGCTGTTCGAGACCATCCGCATCAAGGACGGCGTAGCGCGCCATCTGCCGCGCCATCTCGACCGGCTGGCCGCCGGCGCCGCCCTGCTGCGCCTGCCGCTGCCCTATGATTTTCCGGCGCTGTCGCAAGCGATGGCGGCGCTGATCGCGGCGACCGGCACCAAGGACGGCGTGCTGCGCCTGACCCTGTCGCGCGGCACCGGCGCCCGCGGGGTGCTGCCGCCGGCCGACGCCCGCCCGACGGCGATGATGACGGTCGCCCCCTCCGCCCATATGACGGCGCCGGCCGCCGCCGTGATCGTCCACGGCACCCGCCGCAACGAGCATTCGCCGCTGTCGCGTCTGAAGTCGCTGAACTACCTGGATTCCATTCTGGCCCGGCAGGAGGCGGCGGAACGCGGCGCCGACGAGGCCCTGCTGCTGAACGGCTCCGGCCGGCTGGCCGAATCCAGCGTTGCCAACCTGTTCCTGTCGGTCGGCGGCCGGCTGCTGACCCCGCCCGCCGCCGACGGCGCCCTTCCCGGCGTCCGCCGCGCCCTGATCCTGGAGCGCCACGGCGCGGTCGAGGCGCCGCTCACCCCCGACGACCTCGCCCGCGCCGACGAGGCGATCCTGACCAACAGCCTGGGCCTGCGCCCGCTGCTGTCGGTGGACGGCATTCCGGTCGGAAACGGGACGGCCGGGGCGGTCCTCGCCCGGCTGCTGGCCGACCCGGACCTGTAAGCAACCAAGGGACTGTCATGATCGAAACGGTGAGCTACCCCGAATTAACCGCCATCGGCTTCATGGTCGAGGCGAGCCGGGAGGATCTGCCGGCGGCGGTATCGGCGGCATGGGAGCGCCTGTTCGCCGCCGACAGCGGGGCGACCTCCTTCGCGGCGGTGTCGCTGCCGGAGGAGAACGGGCTGCAGCGCGAACTGGTCGGCTTCCTGGCGGCCAAGGCGACCGAGATCCCGCCGGGCATGGTCCGTGTCGATCTCGACGCCGGCCGTTATCTCCGGCTCATCCATGACGGTCCGGTTTCCGCCATCCCGGACGGCTTCGCCCGGCTGCACGCCCACGCCGCGGCGAACGGTATGAAACTGAGCGGCATTGCGCTGGACTTCGGCCACCGTCCCGGCATGCCCGACGGCCGCCATGAACTGCATCTGGCGCTGGCGGCACAGTTGCCGGCGTTGGGTTGACGGTGGATCCCCTCTCCCCGGAGGGGGGAGAGGGGGAATCATGGCCTACCCCATCACTTCAAAAACGGCAGGTTCAGCCCCTGCTCCTTGGCGCACTCGATGGCGATGTCATAGCCGGCGTCGGCATGGCGCATCACGCCGGTGGCCGGGTCGTTCCACAGCACGCGCTCCAGCCGCTTGGCCGCGGCATCGCTGCCGTCGCAGACGATGACCATGCCCGAATGCTGCGAGAAGCCCATGCCGACGCCGCCGCCATGGTGCAGGCTGACCCAGGTCGCCCCGCTGGCGGTGTTCAGCAGCGCGTTCAGCAGCGGCCAGTCCGACACGGCGTCGGTGCCGTCCTTCATCGCCTCGGTCTCGCGGTTCGGGCTGGCGACCGAGCCGCTGTCGAGATGGTCGCGGCCGATGACGATGGGCGCCTTCAGCTCGCCCGACTTCACCATCTCGTTGAAGGCGAGGCCCAGCCGGTGGCGCTGCCCCAGCCCGACCCAGCAGATGTGCGCCGGCAGGCCCTGGAACTGGATGCGCTTGGCCGCCATGTCCAGCCAGTTGTGCAGGTGCGGATCGTCGGGGATCAGCTCCTTCACCTTGGCGTCGGTCTTGCGGATGTCCTCCGGATCGCCGGACAGCGCCGCCCAGCGGAACGGGCCGACGCCACGGCAGAACAGCGGGCGGATATAGGCGGGGACGAAGCCGGGGAAGTCGAAGGCGTTCTCCAGCCCCTCCTCCTTCGCCATCTGGCGGATGTTGTTCCCGTAATCGACGGTCGGAATGCCCATGGCATGGAAGGCCAGCATCGCCTCCACCTGCACCCGCATCGATTTGCGCGCGGCGGCGGCGACGGCGGCCGGCTGGCTTTCGCGGGCGCTCTCCCACTCCTCCAGCGTCCAGCCCTGCGGCAGGTAGCCGTTCACCGGATCATGGGCGGAGGTCTGGTCGGTGACGATGTGCGGCCGGGCCTTGATGTCGGTGCCGGCGCGGCGGGCCAGCTCGGGGAAGACGTCGGCGGCGTTGCCGAGAAGGCCGACGGAGATCGCCTCGCCCTTGGCGCAGGCCTCGTCGATCCAGGCCAGCGCCTCGTCCAGATCGGCGGTGTGGCGGTCGAGATAGCCGGTGCGGATGCGCATTTCGATGCTGCTGGGGCGGCACTCCACCGCCAGCATGCAGGCGCCGGCCATGGTGGCGGCCAGCGGCTGCGCCCCGCCCATGCCGCCC
>JBKHVJ010000389.1:0-3681 GCA_046570145.1 Alphaproteobacteria bacterium | reverse complement strand
TCGTCTGTGCGGCCGGGTCCGGTGCGCCCATAGGCGGCGGCGGCGCGCTGTCGGGCGGTGTGCGGATCGTCGCGTCCCGCCAGTGCGGCGGCGAGGGACTGCTCGTGCCTGGCCTGCTGGTCGGTCAGGGACGCCGCCAGGGGGTCCAGGGCGGCGACAAGATCGCCGAGCGGGCCGAGCAAGGACTGCGCATCGCTGCGCGGCATCCTCTCCGCCTCGGCGCAGAGGTGGGCGACGCTCTCCTCCAGCCCCGCGAGGTCGATCGGCACGCCGGCCTCCGCCTCCGCCCGCGCCTCTTGCAAGGCGGAGCCGAGGCTTGCAGCCCGTTCGGTGAGTTCGGCCACGGAGACGGCGCCCCGAGGCGCAAGGGAAGGGGATGGCGGACGGGTCACGGCGTGTCCTCCATATGTGTGGCGGCCATGGGTTTGGCGGGCTCCTCCGGTTGCGGTTCCGGGGGCAGGGTGCCGTTCGCACGGTAGACGTAGGCAAGGATTTCCGCCACGGCGGCGATGGCCTCCACCGGGATGTCGCTGTCGACCTCGATCGCCGACAGGATCTCCACCAGATCGGCATCCTCGCGCACCTTGACGCCGTTGGCGAAGGCGACCTCCAGGATCTGCTCCGCCACCGTTCCCTTGCCGGTGGCGACGATCCGCGGCAGAGTCTGGGTCCCCAGTTCGTATTTCAGCGCAACGGCGACCGGACGCCGCGCAGGCACGGGCCCGGACGGGCGCTGGGTCGTACCGGCCGGCTTCGATGCGGGGGAGCGGGACTGCGCGGACAAAAGGCGGCCTTTTCAAGGAGTCCTTCCTGGCCCGCATCCTGGACCGGTAGGCTTAACGAACTGTAAAGGCAGGTCGTCGGCGCGATTCGTGGCTGTCGGGATTCATTCTTCGTTAACGCAAACGAGGGACCATCGGGGATGCTGCCTTCCGGTGTCCGTTGCGCCGGATGGCCGGCGTCATTCGGCGGGACTGTCGGCATCAGGGACGGGATCAGGGCCATGGACCTCGGAAATCTCGGCATCTTCAAGCTGATGTCGCGCAAGATGGATTGGCTGACCCAGCGTCAGGAAGTCATTTCGCAGAACATCGCCAACGCCAACACGCCGGAGTACAAGAGCCGCGACCTGAAGTCTTTCAGCTTCCGCGACGCGCTCAGCGACAACCGGCGGCTGACCCCGGCGGCGACCGATCCGTCGCACCTGGCCGGCACCCGCGGTCCCGGCGGCCTCGCCAAGGAACAGAAGGCGCGCGACCCGTACGAGACGGCGCCGGACGGCAACAACGTCGTCCTGGAAGAGCAGATGATGCAGATGAGCCAGAACGCGATGGATTACCAGACGATCACCAACCTGTACAAAAAGCAGGTCACGATGATCAAGTCGGCGATCCGCTCCGGCGGTTGACCGGCTTTCCGGTTCGGGCCGGCGGGCATGTGGCTGCCTGACACAGGGTTTGCGGGCGTTTGAGGAGGCGGTTGGTATGGATCTCTACAAGTCGATGGCGGTATCCGCCTCGGGGCTGAAGGCGCAGGGCACGCGCCTGAGGGTCATTTCGGAGAATCTGGCCAACGCCAACACCACGGCTGAAACGCCCGGCGATCTGCCCTATCGCCGCAAGACGGTGATCTTCAAGAACGAGCTGGACCGGGCAATGGACGTGGACAAGGTCCGCGTCGCCAAGGTCGGCGTCGACAAGGGCGACTTCCAGCGCCGCTACGACCCGTCCCACCCGTCGGCCGACGCCGACGGTTACGTCCTTCTGCCCAACGTCAACTCGGTGGTCGAGGCGATGGACATGCGCGAGGCGCAGCGCAGCTACGAGGCGAACCTGTCCGCCATCGACACCGCGCGCCAGATGCTGACCCGCACCATCGACATACTGCGCACCTGATTTCCACCGCCCGACCGCGCCATCTCCCTGACCGACCGGAACCGCCGCCATGATCAATCCGCTGAACGCCGCCGCGGCTTACGCCACCACCGCAGCCAAGACGACTGGACCCGGCCTTGCCGCGCGCGACGGCGCCTCCTTCGGCGACGTGCTGGAACAGGCGGCCAAGGAGAGCATCGGCACCTTGAAGAAGAGCGAGGACATGTCGGCGCTCGCCTCCGTCGGCAAGGCCGACCTGAACGATGTGGTCCAGGCCGTGACCAACGCCGAGGTGACGCTGCAGACCGTCACCGCCGTTCGCGACAAGGTTCTGAACGCCTATCAGGAAATCCTGCGCATGCCGATGTGACGGCGGGGCCGTCTTCCGCAACCGCATCGAAGCGCTTGTCGTCATGAGCGAGACCGAAGTCATCGAGCTGTGCCGCACCGCGATCGTCACCCTGGTGATCGTGTGCGGGCCGATTCTCGTCATCATGATGCTTCTCGGCACCGTGATCTCGATCTTCCAGGCCGTCACCCAGATCAGCGAGCAGACCTTGGCCATGGTGCCGAAGGTGATGCTGGTCTTCGGATTGAGCATTCTCCTGATGCCCTTCATGTTGAGCAAGTTGACCGAGTTCTTCGAGCATGAGGTCGCCGACCGCATCGTCGCCATCGGCGTCGGCGCCCACGACAATGGAGGCGCACCCTTCACACCCGGCACCGGCATAACGCCGGCCCCGGCGCCGACCCCGGCCGCGGCGGGCGGATGAACGTTCTCCAGCAGCTTCTGGGCGAGCAAATCTTCGTCTGGATGTTGGTCTTCCTGCGGGTCGGCACCGCCTTCAGTGTGATGCCGACCATCGGCGACGCCTTCATCACCCCCCGCACGCGCCTGCTGTTCGCGCTGGCGGTCAGCGTGCTGGTGGCGCCGGTGATCCGGCCGCAGCTGCCGCCGATGCCCGGCGGTCCCTTTCAGCTTCTGGTGCTGGCGGCGGGCGAGATGACGATCGGCATCTTCCTCGGCACCATCGCGCGGCTGCTGATGGGCACGCTGGAGGTGGCCGGAACCATCATCAGCCTGCAGAGCGGCCTGGCCAATGCCCAGATCTTCAACCCCGCGCTGGCCGCGTCGGGCTCGCTGCCTGGCGCGCTGATGGGCTGGCTGGGGCTGCTCCTGCTGTTCGTGACCGATCTGCATCATCTGCTGATCATGGCGGTGGTCGACAGCTACGCCACCTTCACGCCGGGAGCGGCGATTCCGGTGGACGACATGGCGAACGTGATCGGGCAGCTGGTGTCGAAGACCTTCCTGCTGGGGGTGCAGATGTCGGCCCCCTTCCTGATCACCGGCATCCTGTTCGCGCTGGCGCTCGGCCTGCTGAACAAGCTGGCGCCGCAGGTGCAGGTGTTCCAGATCTTCACCTCGGTCCAGGTTCTGATGGGGCTGTTCCTGTTCGCGCTGACCCTGGGCGCCATGATGCTGTTCTGGCTGTCGCGTTTCGAGTCGAGCTTCATCGAACTGCTGAAGCCGCTGTAGAGGGAGGACGCCGATGTCGGAAGATGCGGACGAGTCCTCCAAAACAGAGGACCCGACATCCAAGAAACTCGACGAGGCCCACAAACAGGGCCAGTTCGCGATGACCCGCGAGGCCGCGATCTGGTTGATGGTCGCGGCGATGCTGGTCGTGCTGGTCGCCATCCTGCCCGGCACGATGAAGGGGATGGTCTTCCGCCTGAACTATTATTTCGAGAATCTGGATCAGGTCACGTTCGACCGCGCCGGGGTCGGGGCGCTGCTGTTCCG
>JBKHVJ010000388.1:0-30809 GCA_046570145.1 Alphaproteobacteria bacterium | reverse complement strand
TGAACGCCGCAGCGATTTACTCGGTCTTTTTCCCCTCGAGTCTTTTGACTCCGCGCGCTCATGGCCCTATGTAATGGGGCCATGAGCGCCTCCAATCATGCTTCCGCCTTCGTTCTGCCGGCGACCGATGCCGACGGACGCAAGAACCTTGTCGGCCTGTCCCGCGAAGAGCTGGAAGCCGAGATGCTGGCCGTCGGCCTGGAAAAATTCCGGGCCCGCCAGCTCTGGCACTGGATCTATCATCGCGGCTCCACCGACTTCGCCGAGATGACCACGCTGGCCAAGCCGGTGCGGGAGAAGCTGGCCGACGCCTACATCGTGGCGCGGCCGACGGTGGTGAAGGACCTGAAGTCGGCGGACGGCACCCGCAAGTGGCTGCTGCGCATGCCCGACGGGCAGGAGGTGGAGAGCGTCCACATTCCGGAGGAGGATCGCGGCACGCTCTGCGTCTCCTCGCAGGTGGGCTGCACGCTGACCTGCCGCTTCTGCCACACCGGTACCCAGCGTCTGGTTCGCAACCTCGATTCGGCGGAAATCGTGGCGCAGGTGATGCTGGCGCGCGACATGCTGGGCGAATGGCCGGCGCCGCCCGACGGGCGCATGCTGTCCAACATCGTCATGATGGGCATGGGCGAACCGCTGTTCAATTACGACAACGTCGCCAAGGCGCTGAAGATCGTGATGGACGGCGACGGCATCTCGATCTCCAAGCGGCGCATCACCCTGTCGACCTCCGGCGTCGTGCCGATGATGGAGCGTTGCGGCGAGGAACTGAACGTCAACCTCGCGGTCAGCCTGCACGCGGTGACCGACGAGTTGCGCAACCTCATCATGCCCATCAACCGCAAATACCCGCTGCGGGACCTGATGGAGGCCTGCCGCAACTATCCCGGCCTGTCCAACGCCCGGCGCATCACCTTCGAATATGTGATGCTGAAGGGGATCAACGACACGCCGGCCGATGCGCGGGCCCTGGTCAAGCTGCTGGAAGGCATCCCGGCCAAGATCAACCTGATCCCCTTCAACGAATGGCCGGGCGCTCCCTACGAGCGGTCGACGGCAAGGGCGATCCAGGTCTTCGGCGACATCGTCAACAATGCCGGCTATGCCAGCCCCGTCCGCACCCCGCGCGGCGAGGACATCATGGCCGCCTGCGGCCAGTTGAAGAGCGCCAGCCTGCGCATGACCGCCGCCGAACGCGCCGCAATCGCCGCCGTCATCGCGGAGAAGGACGCGGCGCTGGCGTCGTAAGGGCGGAGCGCCAAGCCGTGTCGATCTTGCCCGCCATGCCGCGGCTTGCGGGGACGCCCGCCGCATTTCGGGAGTTGCCCCCGGGAATTGCGGACGGCGCCGTGCTGTGACAGGGTGGCGGCACTTCCGCCAACCAGATCCGGCCCAAGCATCGGCATGCCCGCCCCCATCGAGGACATCATCGCCAAGGCGATCAAGGACGCCGACAAGTCCTTCTTCAACGAGGATTATGCCAAGCAGGCGAAGGCGGTGACCGCCGCGCTGAAGAAGGCGGGGTACGAGGTGGCGCCGGTGAAGCCGCCGCCGGGGCTGGTCGAATGGGCGAAGGACAACATTCCGTTCGGCCGCCTGCGCCCGGCGGAACTGATTACGCAGATGTACTCGATGATGGTCGAGAACGTGCGCCGCTTCGACAAGTAGCGGGACCGCAAGCGCGGCAGCCTGCGACTGGCCGTTTTGGCTGGTATTACCACAGGACCGGAAGGCCGTTTCTTTTCAGCCACTTCCCGCGCTGCGCCAAAATCGTCACACCAGCACTTTCGGCCACCCCCCGCCGTTGACTCGGATGCTGCGTGAGCGTAATTCATTGCGCCAACCAATAGGACGGACAGCCGTCCCAAAAGGGCACGCACCACCAAGCCGCCGCGGCAATCGTCATGTTGCGCCGCGCCCGGCCGCGAACAGAGGACGACGCAATGGCAAACGGCAGCGGTCGGCCGCTCTCCCCGCACCTTCAAGTCTACAAACTCCCGTTGACCGCAGTCATGTCCATCACGCACCGCATCACGGGCGTCGGGCTGGCTGTGGGCACGCTTCTGCTGGTCTGGTGGCTGGTCGCCGCCGCCGCCGGTCCGGAGGCGTTCGCGCGTGCGCAGGGCTTCATCGGCTCCTTCTTCGGCCTGCTCCTGATGTTCGGCTGGTCGGCGGCGCTGTACTACCACCTGTGCAACGGCATCCGCCATCTGGTCTGGGATGCCGGCAAGGCGTTCGAACTGACCGATGCCGACCGCAACAACAAGGTCGTGCTCGTCGCGACGGCAGTGCTGACCGTGCTGACCTGGATCGTCGGCCTGGCCGTGTGGTGAGGAGATAAGACATGGCGTCCAATAGCAAGACCCTCCGTTCGCCGCTGCAGGTCGCGCGCGGTCTGGGTTCCGCCAAGCATGGCACCGAACATTGGTGGTCGCAGCGTCTGACCGCGATCGCCCTGGTCCCGCTGACCGTGTGGTTCGTCTTCGGGGTCATCGGTCATCTGGGTGCCGATCACGCCGCCTTCGTCGCATGGATGAAGTCGCCCTTCTCGGCCGTCATGATGGTCCTCACCGCCGTGGTCACCTTCCACCATGCCCAGTCCGGGCTGCAGGTGGTCATCGAGGACTATGTGCATGTCGAATGGCAGAAGATGGCGCTGATCATCGGCGTCAAGTTCCTGTCCTTCGCCCTGGCGGCCGCCTGCGTGCTGGCCGTCGTGAAGATCTTCATCGGAGCCTGACGACAATGGCGACCGCCTACAACATCATCGACCACACCTATGACGTCGTCGTCGTCGGCGCCGGCGGCGCCGGTCTGCGCGCCACCTTCGGCATGGCCGAAAAGGGCCTGAAGACCGCCTGCATCACCAAGGTGTTCCCGACCCGCAGCCACACCGTGGCGGCGCAGGGCGGCATCTCGGCCGCGCTCGGCAACATGGGCGAGGACGACTGGCGCTACCACATGTACGACACCGTGAAGGGGTCGGACTGGCTGGGCGACCAGGACGCCATCGAGTACATGTGCCGCGAGGCCATCCCGGCGATCATCGAGCTGGAGCATTACGGCGTTCCCTTCTCGCGCACGCCGGAAGGCAAGATCTACCAGCGCGCCTTCGGCGGCATGACCGCGCAGTACGGCAAGACCCAGGCCTACCGCACCTGCGCCGCAGCCGACCGCACCGGCCACGCCATCCTGCACACCCTCTACCAGCAGTCGCTGAAGCACGAGGCGGAGTTCTTCGTCGAGTACTTCGCGCTCGACCTCATCATGGAGGACGGCGTCTGCAAGGGCGTGCTGGCCTGGAACCTGGACGACGGCACCCTGCACCGCTTCCGCGGCCAGCTGGTGGTTCTGGCGACCGGCGGCTACGGCCGCGCCTACTTCTCGGCGACCTCGGCCCACACCTGCACCGGCGACGGCGGCGGCATGATCCTGCGCGCGGGCCTGCCGCTGCAGGACATGGAGTTCGTGCAGTTCCACCCGACCGGCATCTACGGCTCCGGCTGCCTCATCACCGAGGGCGTGCGCGGCGAGGGCGGCTACCTGACCAACTCCAACGGCGAGCGCTTCATGGAGCGCTATGCCCCGTCGGCCAAGGATCTGGCGTCGCGCGACGTCGTGTCCCGCTCGATGACCATCGAGATCCGCGAAGGCCGCGGCGTGGGTGAGCACAAGGACCACATCCACCTGCACCTGGAGCATCTTCCGCCGGAGATCATCCACCAGCGCCTGCCCGGCATCGCCGAGACGGCCAAGATCTTCGCCGGCGTGGACGTGACCAAGGAGCCGATCCCGGTCCTGCCGACCGTCCACTACAACATGGGCGGCATCCCGACCAACGTTCACTGCGAGGTGCTGTCGCCCACGCCTGAGAACCCGGACCAGGTGGTCCCGGGCCTGATGGCGATCGGCGAGGCGGCCTGCGTGTCGGTGCACGGCGCCAACCGCCTGGGCTCCAACTCGCTGCTCGATCTGGTGGTGTTCGGCCGTGCGGCCGCCATCCGCGCCGCCGAGATCGTCAAGCCGGGCAAGGCTCCGTCGGTCAAGCCGGACAGCTGCGACAAGGCGCTGGAGCGGTTCGACCGCATCCGCAACGCCAAGGGCTCGATCAAGTCGGCCGACCTGCGGCTGGACATGCAGCGGACGATGCAGAACAACTGCGCCGTCTTCCGCACCGGCGAGGTCCTGGACGAGGGCGTGAAGAAGATCGACGCGGTCTATGCCAAGAAGGGCGAGATCGCCATCTCCGACCGCTCGCTGGTCTGGAACTCCGATCTGGTCGAGGCGCTGGAACTGGACAACCTGCTGGGCCAGGCGGTCGCCACCCTGCATTCCGCCCAGAACCGTCCGGAAAGCCGCGGCGCGCATGCGCGTGAAGACTATCCGAACCGCGACGACGAAGGCTGGATGAAGCACACCGTCATCTGGGTCGCGGACAATGGCGAGACGAAGATCGATTACCGCCCGGTCCACATGTACACCCTGACCGATGAGGTCGAGGTCTTCCCGCCGAAGGCCCGTGTGTACTAAGGCCCGCCGGATAAAGGAAATCAGCCATGGTTGAATTCAACCTGCCAGCCAACTCCAAGGTCGGTGTCGGCAAGACCGTCAACGTCGCGAACGGCGCCAAGCGGGCCAAGACCTTCAAGATCTACCGCTGGAACCCGGACGACGGCCAGAACCCGCGCGTCGACTCCTATGTGGTCGACCTCGACAAGTTCGGGCCGATGATCCTGGACGCGATCATCTACATCAAGAATCAGGTCGACAGCACGCTGACCTTCCGGCGCTCCTGCCGCGAGGGCATCTGCGGGTCGTGCGCGATGAACATCGACGGCACGAACACGCTGGCCTGCCTGAAGGCGATCGACGAGGTTCCGGGCGACGTCAAGATCTACCCGCTGCCGCACATGCCGGTGGTGAAGGATCTGGTCCCCGATCTGAAGCACATCTACGCCCAGTTGGCCTCGATCAAGCCGTGGCTGCAGTCGCAGTCGCCGGCCCCGAGCCGCGAGCGGCTGCAGTCGCCGGAGGACCGCGCCAAGCTGGACGGCCTCTACGAGTGCATTCTGTGCTTCTGCTGCTCGACCTCCTGCCCCAGCTACTGGTGGAACGGCGACCGTTACCTCGGCCCGTCGATCCTGCTCCAGGCCTATCGCTGGATCGTCGACAGCCGCGACGAGATGACGGGCGAGCGCCTCGACAATCTCGAGGACCCGTTCCGTCTCTATCGCTGCCACACCATCATGAACTGCACCAAGGCGTGCCCGAAGGGTCTGAACCCCGCCAAGGCCATCGCCGAGATCAAGAAGCTGATGGTCGTGCGCCGCTGATCGCGAAGAGCGGTCGTTTTCCACCGATCGCGGACAGCGTTAGCGACACAGGAAAAGGCGCCCCTCCGGGGGCGCCTTTTTCGTTCTTGGGCGTCAGAGGAAGTCGGGGTTGATCGGGCGCGACGGTGGAAGGTCGTTGCCGGGGGCCGGGCTGTCGGTGGTGCCGGGGCCGCCCGGGTTGGGCAGGTCGGGGTTGTCGGTGACCGGCAGGTCGACGACCGGGACATCCTCGTGCGGGCGAGGCTGCGGGTTGGGCGGGGCGGCGCTGTGGCCGGGTTCGATGGTCGGCATGGCGTGAATCCCGTCTGTTGGCTGACTTGCGGTCAGATGCTCCCCCCTAACAACGGTCGACTCGGCATTCCGCTCCATCGCACGGGACGATTGCGTGCGGACCGGTTGACCGGCGGCGGCGAGGGGGTATGCTCTTCGGGAGATCACCAACGACGACGAACCATCAATGGGCGGCGCGAACCGGCGTCGCCCAGCGGAAAAACACATTTCTATCCAAGGGAAGGACCAATCATGGGCGGCATGGCAGGCCAGGCGTGGAGCTGGATCCAGGGCGAATGGGTGGAGGGAAACCCGCCGATCGTCGGACCGCTGTCGCACACGCTCTGGCTCTCTTCGACGGTCTTCGACGGCGCGCGCGCCTTCCAGGGCGTGGCCCCCGACCTGGACCTCCACTGCGCCCGCGCCATCCGCTCGGCCCTGGTTCTGGGTCTGGAGCCGATGGTCACCGCCGGCGAGATCGAGGAACTGTGCTGGGACGGCATCCGCCGCTTCCCCAAGGAGGCGGAACTGTACATCCGCCCGATGTTCTACGCCGATGACGGCTTCGTCGCCCCGGCGCCGGAGAGCACGCGCTTCGTCCTGTCGATCTACGAGGACCCGCTGCCGCAGCCGACCGGCTTCGCCGCCTGCATCTCCACCCGCCGCCGCCCGATCCCGACCATGGCCCCGACAGAGGCCAAGGCCGCCTGCCTCTATCCGAATGCCGGGCTGGCGCTGACCGAGGCGCGCAAGCGCGGCTTCCAGAATGCCATCATGCTGGACGCCATCGGCAATGTGGCGGAGTTCGCGACGTCCAACATCTTCATCGCCAAGGACGGCGTGGTGCGCACTCCGGTGCCGAACGGCTGCTTCCTGAACGGCATCACCCGCCAGCGCGTCATCGCCTTGCTGCGCAACGACGGGGTGACGGTGGAGGAATGCACTCTGACGCCGAAGGACCTGCTGGAGGCCGACGAGGTCTTTTCCACCGGCAACCACGCCAAATGCGTGCCGGTGACCAAGGTGGAGGACCGCAGCTTCGCGGCCGGTCCGATCTTCCAGCGGGCGCGGGCGCTCTACTGGGAATACGCGTTCCGCTGATCGAGCAGAGCAACGGCTGCCCGGCGGTGATGGGCCAGCGTGGCGGCCAAACGGGTCAGCCACGCGTCGGTCCGGCAAGTTGAGGCGGTCAGGCTGCCGCGGCGCCGGGCGGTGGCGAGGCGTGCCTCGGCCGCGAGGTCCGTGTGCAGACGGTGCACTGCGGCGCGCTTGATGGCGTTGGCCCGGCCGGGACCGCCGAGCAGGGCCGTGCGCAGCTCGGGCTTCGGCGGTCGGGCGTCATGGGAACGGTGAAGGCTGTCCAGGCGGGCGGCACGGTCCATGGAATGGACGGTAGCGCCTGCCGAGGTGGGCAGTAAAGGGAAATTTTCCTAGGATCGTGGGCCGGTCGGGAAGGTGTTTGCCCCCACCAGTCTCTTGCCCCCACCCGAACCCTCCCCCGCTGGGCAGGGGAGGGGACAAGGGCTTATTCGGGAGAGCGGCGGCAGTCCCTTCCCCGCTGGGCGGGGGAGATCAGGTGGGGGGGCTAACGTCGGCAAAAGCGAGCTCTACCCCCGCCCCCTCACTGGCTCGCCCAGATGATCCGTGCCATCCAGGCGACGTCCGACAGCGGGATGCTGCGGTCGGGGTGGGCACGGTTGATCGATAGAAGCTCGATCTTGGTCGCGGTTTCGCGGATCAGTTGCTTGGCCATCACCTCGCCGCCCTTGGTGCGGACGACGACGCGGTCGTTGCGGCGGATTTGTGCCGCAGGCGACACGATGATGGTGTCGCCGTCGCGATAGACCGGCTCCATGCTGTCGCCGGAAATCTCCAGCGCATAGGCATGCGGATCGCCCAGGCTGGGGAACAGAAGCTCGTCCCAGCCGCTGCCGGCGGGGAAGCCGGCGTCGTCGAAATAGCCGGCCGATCCGGCCTGGGCATAGCCGATCACCGGAACCCGCTGCAGCGGGGTGGTGCCGGCGCCGTCGCCGACCAGCGACACGAATTCCGACAACGACGCGCCGGTGGCGTCCAGCACCTTGGAGATGCTTTCCGTCGATGGCCAGCGCAGCTTGCCGTCGCTGGTCGTGCGCTTGCTTTTGTTGAAGGTGGTCGGATCCAGTCCGGCGCGCCGCGCCAGCCCGGAGGCGGAGAGCCCGTGCTGTGCCGCGAGGCGGTCGATGGCCCGCCAGATGTCCGTATGTTTCAGCATGGGACGATAATCTCATAAATGGGCGACAGCGTCCCTAGGAACTTTTTCATAAATCTGTTGACCGCACGCATCGGCCGGAACATAACGCAAACAGACGGCGCGGCCGCTACCCGGAACCGGCGCCTCCCTCTTTCAAAAAATCCGAAGCCGCAAGGAGACCAGCATGCTGAGTCCGGCCGCCCCCGCTTTGCCCGCCACTCGCCTGTCCGCCACCCGCCTGTCTCATGTCGTCCCGCTGGACGCGGAGCCTTACCGCGCCGCTGGCGAGCCCTTCGCCGGGGCTGAGGAGGCATGGTTCTGGGCGGTGCAGGCGCAGGACGCCAAGGCCGCCGGGGCGCGGGTCGTCGCCGGGCGCGGGTTGGTCGAGCGGCCCTGCGAGCCGCAGGACGTGCTGCGCGCGGTCGACCGGCTGTACCGGACGCGCATACTGCTGCGCGACCACCTGCATGTGCTGGTCCATTACGGCCGCCGCCAGAGCGCGCCGGAGCCCGACCGCTTCCGCGAGCAGCGCGCCCATTCCCTGTGGCGGGAGGCCTTCGAGGCGATCGCCCCGGCTCTGCGCGACAAGGGCATTGCGCGATGACCGCGACCCGGACGGCAGCCTGGGTGGTCTATCGCGGGGAGGCGCCGCTGTGGTGGTTGCGGCTGCTCAAGCCGGGTTTCCGTCACTGCCTGGCCCTGCTGAACGACGGGCGGCGCTGGGTGGCCGTCGATCCGCTGGCGGGCTTCACCGACGTGGCGGTGCTGGAGCTGCCTGCCGATTTCGACCTGCCCGGCTGGTACCGTGCCCGGGGGATGACGGTGGACCGCGCCCCGCTGCTCCGCCCCGACGGCCCCGCCCCCTGGGGGCCCTTCACCTGCGTCGAGGCGGTCAAGCGCCTGATCGGCCTGCGCGCCCGCTGGGTGCTGACCCCCTGGCAACTGCACCGCCACCTGACCGGAGGAACCCGCGAATGCCCGCGTCCGCAGCCGTGAAGCCCGCCGCCCGCCAGATGAAGGACTTGTCGGAGCCGGAGGCCCTGTTGGAGCGCTACCGCGCCGCCCGTGAACGCCGGGCCGTGTGGGAAAGCCACTGGCAGGACTGCTACGACCATGCGCTGCCCAACGGCCGGCCCTTCCGCGGCGACGGAACGCCGGGCGAGCGGCGCGTCGACCGCCTGTTCGACGGCACCGCCCCCGATGCGGTGGAACAGCTGGCCGCCAGCCTTCTGTCGGAGCTGACACCGCCCTGGTCGCGTTGGTTCGGCTTCCAGCCCGGTCCGGCGCTGGCCGGCGCGGAGCGCGACCGCATCGCCCCGCTGCTCGACCGGGCCGCCGGGATCGTCCAGGCCCATTTCGACCGCTCCAACTTCGCGGTGGAGGTCCATCAGGCCTTCCTCGACCTCGTCACCGTCGGCACCGCCAGCCTCCTGATGGAGGAGGCGGCGCCCGGCGCGCCGTCCAGCCTGCGCTTCACCGCCGTGCCGCTGGCCGAAGCGGTGCTGGAGGAGGGGCCCGACGGCCGGCTCGACGCCACCTTCCGCCGCAGCGAGGCGACGCTGGCCCAAATCCTCCAGCGCTTCCCCGGTGCGGACCTGCCCGACGAGCTGCGCAAGCAGTCGGCCGACGAACCCGACAGCCGCTTCCCGCTGGTCGAGGCGGTGCTGCCCGACGGCACGGCCTATCGCTGGGCGGTGGTGCTGGACAGCGGGCTGGCCGAGCCGTCCTGGCTGGCGCAGGGGCGCTTCGCCCAGTCGCCCTTCGTCAATTTCCGCTGGCTGAAGGCGCCGGGGGAAACCTATGGCCGCTCGCCGGTGATGAAGGCGCTGCCCGACATCAAGACCGCCAACAAGGTGGTGGAGCTGGTGCTGAAGAACGCCTCCATCGCCGTCACCGGCATCTGGCAGGCGGAGGATGACGGGGTGCTGAATCCCGCCACCATCCGATTGGTGCCCGGCACCATCATCCCCAAGGCGATGGGCTCGGCCGGGCTGACGCCGCTGGCCAATCCCGGCCGGTTCGACGTGTCGCAGCTGGTGCTGGACGACCTGCGCGGGCGCATCCGACACGCGCTGCTGGTCGACCGGCTGGGGCCGGTGGAGTCGGCGCGCATGACCGCGACCGAGGTGCTGGAACGCTCGGTGGAGATGGCCCGGCTGCTCGGCGCCACCTATGGCCGGCTGCAGGCGGAGCTGATGACGCCGCTTCTGCTGCGGGCGGTGGCGATCCTGCGTCGGCGCGGCGAGATCCCCGACATCACCGTGGATGGCCGTCTGGTGGAGTTGCAGCACCGCTCCCCACTTGCCCAGGCGCAGGCGCAGCGCGACGTCCAGGCGGCCCTGCGCTGGCTGGACAGCGTGAAGGCGTTGGGGCCGGAGGCCGAGACCGCGGTGGATGCGGCGGCGACCGCCCGCTGGCTGGGCGAGGCATTCGGCGTGCCGGCCAAGCTGATGCGGGCGGAGACCGGGGCCGCCTCCGCCCCCGCTACCGATGCCGGGGGCTCCCATGGCTGAGCCGCCGATGGTCGATCGGGCCGGCTGGGATTGGCTGGAGGCGCCGTCCCTGGCCGGTCCGATCCCCGCCGCGGCGGGCGGGACCGATCCGGCGCCCAGCTTCGCCCGCTGCTTCGCCGGGGGCGACGGCGCGCGGGTGCTGGCGGTGCTGCGGGCGATGACGCTCGACCGCGCGCTGGGACCCGACGCGCCGGAGGCGGCTCTGCGCCACCTCGAAGGACAGCGCCAACTGGTCGTCACCATCCTCGCGCTGGTCGCGCGCGGGCGCGCGGGTTGACCGGCGGCATGCCCTTCCCCTTTTCCCCATCCTGCAGGAGTTGATGATGGCCGACACTCTGCTGACCGAGGCACCCGCCGCCGCACCCGCCGCCGACGCGGTCCCGCCGCTGGCGATCCCCGAGAAGTTCCGCGATCCCAAAACCGGTGCGCTGCGCGTCGAGGCGCTGCTGAAGTCCTACCTGGAGTTGGAGCGCCGGCTTTCCCAATCCCAGCAGCAGCCGGACGAGTCGGCCGTGACGCCTCCCGACCCCGCTTCCTTCGATCCGGCCAGCCTCGATCCGGTGCAGCTTCGCCGCCTGCTGGGTGCGCCGGAGTCTGCGGAGGGTTATTGCATCGCCTGCGACCATGGGCTGTTCCAGCCCGACCCGGAGATCAACGGCCGCCTGTTCGAGGCCGGCTATACCCCGGTGCAGGCCCAGCTTCTGTACGACCTCGCCGCCGAGCGGATGGTTCCGCTGATCCAGACCGTCGCCGCCGAGTTCCAGGCGGAACGGGAGGTCGAACGGCTGGTCGCCCGTTTCGGTGGCGAGGAGCGCTGGCGCGAGGTGTCGCGGCAATTGCTGGCCTGGGCCGGCAAGACCCTGCCGCCGGCCGCGGTCGAAGGGCTGGCGACCTCCTACGAAGGTGTCATGGCGCTCTATTCGATGATGACCGGCAGCGAGCCGTCCGCCCTGTCGATGGCGGGAACCCGTCCCGGCGGCGGGGATGGCGAGGCGGAACTGCGCACCCTGATGCGCGACCCCCGCTATTGGCGCGACCGCGATCCAGCGGTGATCGCCCGCGTCACCGATGGATACCAGCGGCTCTATCCCAGCCAGGGCTAAGCCGGAAGCCGGACCGGTAAGCCTTTGACCGTCGACGCCGATCCTCCATTCCCGGCCGTCTTGTCCGCCTTGGCGGAAGGAGACGGCCGGGCAAGTCCGCATGAAACATAGCGGCCGATGACCGGTAATAATGCTGCCCGTGGGGCAAAGCGTCGCAGCCTGCAACCTTCGTAGCGGTTGGACATCTGTCTGTTGCGTATGCGATGTAAAAATTGCATTGCACGATTGAAACAAAGCCGTCACTTTCCAGAAACGACTAACCGTCCGTTAACTCAACGGATAAGAGAGCGACGCCAGGCACGATGACGCTGCGCCGCAAGATTCGCTGGCTGACCTGGATCGGCCTGATCGGCTGCCTGATGGCGGCGATCCCGGCGCTCTACCTGTTGCGCCAGGGCATGATCGCCGAACGGGGACAGGTCGCGGCCGCGCTGGTGGAGGCCGCAGGCGGGCTTCTGCGCGACCTGGACCTGGAGGCGTCATCGGGCGCCATGTCGGCCGAGGAGGCGCGCGACCGGGCGCGGACGGCCCTGCGGGCGTTGGCGGCCAAGCCTTTCCATGTCACGATCTTCACGGACGGCGTCGTCCCGCCCGGCTGGCCGCCCATGGATCGCTCCGTGACCGCCGAAGGCCGCTTCGAACCCTGGGGCTGGGCCATCGCCGCCGCCGGCGACGTCGGCGATCTCGACCGAGCCTTCCTGGTGGAGGCGTCGGGCTTCCTGCTGTTCCTGGCGGTGTTGCTGGTGCTGAGCTGGCCCGGATCGCTGTTCCTGTCGCAGCATGTCGTCGGCCCGCTGGAAATGCTGTCGGACCGTATGCGCCTGCTGACGGAGGGGCAGACCGACATCGACATTCCCGGCCGCGAGCGACGCGACGAATTCGGTGCGATGGCCCGCGCCATGGAGTTCTTCCGCCGCGCCGCCATCGCCCTGATCGAACGGGACGAGCGGCTGGCCGGCATCATGAACAATGTCAGCGAGGCGATCCTGCTGGTCGACTCCCGCGGCCGGATCGAAGAGCACAATCCCGCTGCCGTCGCCCTGCTCGGCGTTCCTGCCGAACAACTGCGAGGGCGTCCGCTGTCGAGCCTGTTCGCCGCCCCCGACCGCGCACGGATCGATTCGCTGCTGGCTGTCATGGCTGGTGACGCGGAGATGGCGGCGCCGGTGCGGGAGCAGGCGCTGAGGATCGAGCGCCCCGGCGGCGGCGACCGCATCGACGCCTCGCTCGGCGTCTCGCCTCTGGTGGTGCGGGGGCGGCGCGGCTTCGTCTGCGCGCTGGCCGACGTGACCGACCGGCTGCGGCACGAACGCGAGCTGATGCGGCTTGCCACCCGCGATCGGCTGACCGGCCTGCCCAACCGGGCGATGATCGAATCGCTGCTGGAGACGGCGGTGGAACGCAGCCATCGCGACCGCCGCCCCTTCGCCGTGCTGTGCCTGGACCTGTCGCGCTTCAAGCTGATCACCGACACGCTGGGCCATCAGGCCGGCGACGCGCTGCTGCAGGAGGTGGCGCGGCGGATCGCCGCCGCCGTCCGCCCGAACGATCCGGTCGGCCGCATCGGCACCGACGATTTCGCCGTGATCGTCGAGGCGATCCGCGGTGCCCACGAGGCTGCGGCCATCGCCGAACGCATCCTCGATTCCTTCGACGCCCCGGTCACCCTGCCGGGCTGCGAGCATTATGTCCGCCCGGCGGTGGGCATCGCCGTCTACCCCGACGATCTGGCGGGGGCTGCGGGCTGGGACGCGGCGGCGGACGTCATGGACCCGCAGGCTCTGCTGCGGGCTGCCGAGACCGCGCTCTATGCCGCCAAGCGGATGGGCGGTCGCCGCCATGCCTTCTTCCGCCCCGAACTGGCCGAACAGGCGCGGCGCCAGCTGGCGCTGGACGGCGACCTGCGCGCGGCGCTGGCGCTGAAGCAGTTCCGTCTGCACTACCAGCCGAAGGTGTCGCTGATCGACTTTTCCCTGGAAGGGTTCGAGGCGCTGCTGCGCTGGGAAAAGCCGGGGCAGGGACAGGAGCGGGGCACGATGATCCCCCCCGGCGAGTTCATTCCCGTGGCGGAGGAAACCGGCTTCATCGTCCCGCTCGGCGACTGGGTGCTGGACGAGGCCTGCCGGCAGATGCGCGAGTGGCTGGATGCCGGCATGGAGCCGGTGCCGGTCGCCGTCAACATCTCGCCCAAGCATCTGCGCAACCGCAGCGCCGAGGATTTCCGCCGGATCATCGACCGCCATGGCCTGCCCCCCGGTCTGATCGAGCTGGAGATCACCGAGGGTGCCGTGATGCAGGACCTCGACCATGCGCTGAGCGTGCTGGCGGCGCTCAAGGCGATGGGTATCCGGGTGGCAGTGGACGATTTCGGCACCGGCCATTCGTCGTTGAGCTATCTGAAGCGGCTGCCGATCACCACGCTGAAGATCGACCGCTCCTTCATCAATGGCGTGCCGAACGAGCGCGAGGACGCCGGCATCGTGTCCACCATCATCGCCATGGCCGACATGCTGGGCCTGCATGTGGTGGCCGAAGGGGTGGAGAAGACCGAGCAGGCCAATTTCCTGCGCCACCACAACTGCACCCAGGTCCAGGGCTGGCTGACCGGCCGACCGGTGCCGGCGGACGCGGCCTGCGGCCTGCTGACGGAGCGGCTGCGGCAAACCGCGTGATCAGAGCAGCGCTTCGTTCTCGGGCGCCTTCTTCCTCCGCGGGCGGGGAACGGCCAGTTCGGCCAGGGTGACGGGCCGGAAATTCCAGACATCGACGCCGACATCGATCTGCCGGGGCTGCGGCTTCAACTGGCCGTGGCTGTGGCCGTGCAGGTTCAGCGCCTTGCGGTGCATGCCGTTCCAGGTGCGGAAGGCGTAATGGCACATCACCAGATCGACACCGTCCAGCGTCAGTTCGGCGTAATGCCGCACGCTGGCCCAGCCGGGCAGTGCGAGCGTGGCCGGGCCGTCATTGTTGCCGGCGATCAGATGCTTGGTGCCGTGCAGCCGGCCGAGCAGGTCCGCCATGGCGTCCGGCCGCATGTGCAGGGCGAAGTCGCCGAGGTGCCAGACCTCGTCGCCGGGGCCGACGGTGGCGTTCCAGTACGCCTCCATCGCCGCGTCCATCTCGGCCGTGGAGTCGAAGGGGCGGCGGAAGCGCCCGCGGGCGCCGCCATGGCCGAAATGGGTGTCGCTGGTGAAATAGACGGTCATCGACCGGTCAACGCCGCCGCGCGGCGGGCGGTTCCCTGCACCAGGGTCTCACCCGCTGCGCGCCGGTTCGCAGGCTTCAGTGCTTGTGATCGTCCGCCGCCGGGTCGAGGAAGCGGTGCAGGTGGACGATGTAGTAGCGGGTGTGGGCGTCGTCGATGGTCTGGCCGGTGGCACCGCGCCATGCTTTATAGGCGTCCTCGTAGCTCGGGAAGATGCCGACGATGTGCAGCTTCGACGGATCGACGAACTGGTCCGAGTCCGGACGCACGAGTTCGCCGCCGAACACGAGGTGGAGGAGCTGTTTGTCGGGCATGGCCTTGGGTCCTTGTGACCGGGGGTGAGGGGGGATTCTGGCTGTCATTGCGCCGGCAGGCCGGCTGATGCGTCGCATTCTCATATCCGTCGGCCGGGCGGTGCTTCAAGCCTGTTGACTCGCCATTCGACCGATGCCAACACGGAACTGCGGCGTTTTCAGGATCAGGATAAAGAATCCATCCCTTTGCCGCAGATGACAAGCGCCGGAAATGCGGCCGAACACTGCGAGGATCGAGCGATGGCAAGTGGTCATACCGCGACTCGGGAGAAACATGGGCGTGAGGTTCGGGTATGGGACCTGCCGACCCGGCTGTTTCATTGGGCGCTTGTCGCTGCGGTGGCTGTCGCGATTCTGTCGGCCGAGCTTGGTATGCTTTCCATTCATATGTTGGCGGGGGAAACAATTCTGATTCTCGTGCTGTTTCGGCTGGCCTGGGGCGTGGTGGGCAGCCAGACCGCACGCTTTGCCGATTTCGTGAAGGGGCCGGGCGCCATCCTGGACTATCTGAAGCGGTCGCGGGCGGGTGGGGAAGCCGCCTTCACCCTGGGCCACAATCCGCTGGGCGCGCTGATGGTGGTGGCGCTGCTGCTGATCCTGCTGGTCCAGGCGTCGAGCGGCCTGTTCACCAGCGACGACATCCTGGTCGACGGTCCGCTGGTGCCGATGGCCTCCGGCGCCATGGTGGCTACGCTGAGCTCGCTGCACCGCCTGCTGGCCAACGGCATCTTCGTGCTGGTCGGCCTGCATGTGGTGGCCGTGTTCTTCTATCTGCTGGTCAGGAAGGACAATCTGATCCGGCCGATGGTGACCGGCCGCAAGAGCCTGCCCGGCCGCGTCGCGACGGCGGAACCGCGGCACGCCCCGGCGGCGTTGGCGTTGGCGATCCTGGTCGCGTCGGCCGGGCTGGTCTTCCTGGTGCTGCGGACCGCCGGCTGATCCCGCGTCCTCCCCCGGACACGGACATATGTCATTGGTTGTGTGCGACAACTCGTCGTCTATGGCTGGGCGCCTGCTTGTCTAGAATGACTCCAGATTGATCCGAGCCAAACCTCAACGAACCAATGACGCTGGCCCGACTTCCGGGATCGATCGGCCTTTGCCTGATTGAAGCCGAAGGTTGTGGGGGATGTCGGCCGCGCCGGGGGATAGCCAGCCATGCACGCAAAATCCGGACATCGCCCGACCGCAGCGCTGAAAGGCCTGCTGGTCGCGACCGCCGCCGCCCTGGGCATCCTTGCCGCGACCGCCGGCACGGCGGCGGCCGCCGATCCGTCCGCCTCCAGTCCGGCCGCCTCCAATCCGGCCGCCTCCAATCCGGCCGGGGCCGGCGATGCCCTGATGGGCCGTGCGCGCGAACTGTTCAAGCCGCTGCCCGCCACCCTGCCGGCGATCCGCAACAATGCGGTCACGCGCGAGAAGATCGAACTCGGCAAGATGCTGTTCTTCGATCCGCGCCTGTCGGCCAGCGGCATCTTCTCGTGCAACAGCTGCCACAATCTCGGCCTCGGCGGCGTCGACGGGCTGGAGACCTCGGTCGGCCATGGCTGGCAGAAGGGGCCGCGCAACGCGCCGACCGTTCTGAACGCCGTGTTGAACGTCGCCCAGTTCTGGGATGGTCGTGCGGAAGATCTGAAGGCCCAGGCCAAGGGGCCGATCCAGGCCGGTGTGGAGATGAACAGCACGCCCGACCGCGTGATGGCCGTGCTGAACAGCATCCCCACATACAAGGCCAGGTTCGCCGACGCCTTCCCGAACGAGAAGAACCCGGTCACCTTCGACAATGTCGCCATGGCGATCGAGGCATTCGAAGCGACGCTGACCACCCCCGCCGCTCCGTTCGACCAATATCTGGAGGGCAAGGCCGACGCGCTGACCGACACGCAGAAGGCCGGGCTGGAACTGTTCATCGACAAGGGCTGCGCCGGCTGCCACAACGGCGTCAATGTCGGCGGCCATGATTACTTCCCGTTCGGCGTGGTGACCAAGCCGGGAGCGGAGATCCTGCCGCCGGGCGACAAGGGCCGCTTCGCCGTCACCAAGACCGCCGACGACGAATATGTCTTCCGCGCTCCCACCCTGCGCAACGTCACGCTGACCGGCCCCTATTTCCATTCCGGCAAGGTGTGGGACCTGCGCCAGGCGGTGGCGGTGATGGGGTCGAGCCAACTCGGCGCAACCCTGTCCGACCAGGAGATCGACAAGATCACCGCCTTCCTGACGGCGTTGACCGGCCAGCAGCCGCGCGTCGAATACCCGCTGCTGCCGGCCAGCACGCCGGCCACGCCGCAGCCCGTGTTCAAGTAAGGACAGGGTAGGGAGCCGGTAAAGAAAAGGCCCTTCCCCACGGCGATGGGGAAGGGCCTTTTCCGTTGGGCCGACGTCCGTCAGGACCGCCGCTTATTCGGAGCGGTAGCGCTGGTGGCAGGCCTTGCAGGTGTCGGCCATGGCGCCGAACGCCTTGCCCGTCGCGGCCTTGTCACCCGAAGCGGAGGCGACCTTCAGCGCCTTGGCGGCGGCCTGCAGATCCTGCGCCTTGGCGGTGAAGTCCGGGAAATTCGCCCAGATCACTTCCTTGGCCGCCGTCCGGCCCTTGTCGGATCCCGGCGGGAACAGGCCGGGGATCTGGGTGGCGAAGGCGTCGATCCGGTCGGTCACCGGACCGACGGCGGCCAGATCGCCCTTGCCCACCGCGTCCTTGATCTCGCCCATCGCCTTCTTGTAGTCCTCGAACCCGGCCTTGCGGGTCTGGATGACGTCCTGGGCCAGGGCAACGCCGCCGGTCAGCATCAGCGCGGCGGACGCCGCAAGCACGATACGGGAAAACACGATTCTCATCCCTTCCTGAATTTAGTTCCCCACGCGAGACCTTACACACCGACAAGCCGAAGCTGTCAAGTGAAGCAGGCATGACGGAGTTGCGCCGTCATAACGTTCATTTGTGCTGTAAGAAATAATGCTGCGCATGATGGTTTCGGGATTTGGCAATACCGCGTGCTCCATCCTAAGAACGCAGGAAATACCCGCGGAACTGCGCAAGATCGCCCGCAGTCGCTGCCCCGGTACGGCGCGGCCACAGGGTGGGGAATCCGCGGAAGCGGGCGGGTTTCACGGGCCGACCGGCCTTGCAACCGGGGTGGAGCGGAAGTAAGGTCCCGCCTCGCGCCTTCCACCCGGAGGGGCAGGCGTCGCACGACGTCTCCGCCACACCGTCACCATAGCCCTGAGGGGGCCCGCCGCCATGTCGATTATCGCGTCCCGTCTCTCGCGCATCAAGCCGTCGCCGACCATCGCCGTGACCAACAAAGCCCGCGAACTGAAAGCGGCCGGTCGCGACGTCATCGGCCTGGGCGCCGGCGAGCCGGACTTCGACACCCCCGACAACATCAAGGCCGCCGCCATCAAGGCGATCGAGGCCGGTGACACCAAATACACCGCGGTGGACGGCACGCCCGCCCTGAAGAAGGCGATCTGCGCCAAGTTCGAGCGCGAGAACGGCCTGAAGTACACGCCGGAGCAGATCACCGTCGGCGTCGGCGGCAAGCAGGTGCTGTACAACGCCCTGATGGCCACGCTGAACCAGGGCGACGAGGTCATCATCCCGGCCCCCTATTGGGTCAGCTATCCGGACATGGTGGAACTGGCGGAAGGCACGCCGGTCTTCGTCTCCTGCCCGGCCGAGCAGGGCTTCAAGCTGCAGCCCGCCGACCTGGAGAAGGCGATCACGCCGAAGACCAAGTGGCTGATCCTGAACTCGCCGTCGAACCCGTCGGGCGCCGCCTATACCCGCGCCGAGATGAAGGCGCTGACCGACGTGCTGGTCAAGCACCCGCATGTCTGGGTCATGACCGACGACATGTACGAACACCTGCTGTATGACGGCCTGGAGTTCGTCACCCCGGCCCAGGTCGAGCCGTCGCTGTACGACCGCACCCTGACCGTCAACGGCGTGTCGAAGTCCTACGCGATGACCGGCTGGCGCATCGGTTATGCCGGCGGCCCGAAGGATCTCATCAAGGCCATCGGCGTCATCCAGAGCCAGTCGACCTCCAACCCGACCTCCATCGCCCAGGCCGCCGCCGTCGAGGCGCTGAACGGTCCGCAGGACTTCATCAAGGAGCGCGGAGAGGTGTTCCGCGAGCGCCGGGACCTGGTGGTGTCGATGCTGAACCAGGCGACCGGCATCAGCTGCCCGAAGCCGGAAGGCGCCTTCTACGTCTATCCGTCCTGCGCCGGCACCATCGGCAAGACGACCCCGGACGGCAAGGTGATCGAGACCGACGAGGATTTCGTCACCTACCTGCTGGAGTCGGAAGGCGTCGCCGTCGTCCAGGGTTCGGCCTTCGGCCTCGCCCCGCACTTCCGCATCTCCTACGCGACCTCGACGGAAGCGCTGGAAGAGGCGTGCAAGCGCATCCAGCGCGCCTGCGGCAACCTGCGCTGATCGCGCCGCCGCGTTGACCGAGTAAGGGAAGGGCCGGCGCCGCAAGGGTGCCGGCCCTTCCCTTATCTGCGTTCAGGGAGACGCCTTCGGGGAGCTGGTTTACTTCCCGATCAGCACGTCCGACGCCTTGATGATCGCCGTGACGCTGTCGCCGTTGGCCAGTGCCAATTCTTCGACGGTCTCGCTGGTGACGGTCGAGGTGATGACGGTGCCGCCGCCGACATCGATCTTCACCTTGGCCGTGACCGGCCCCTTCTCCACGGCGATGACGGTGCCCTTCAGTTGATTGCGCGCGCTGAGCTTCATTGGAGTCGATCCTGCAATCGTTGAATTGAATGTGCCGCAGGCCGCAGCCTGAAAAGAGTAGCGGGCTTATCGAAATATCCAACAGGAAATAACGCTTCCGACACGTCACTGCTCGTGGAGCCGAGCAGTGACGTGTCGGGTACCTACAGAGCCGCCAGCATGTCCTTGCGGATTTCCACCGCGCGGTCGGCGGCCTTGCCGACCACCTCCTGCAGCCGTTCGAACTCGGCGCTGTAGCTGCCGACGCCGAAGGTCAGCGACCGCAGCTCGACGATCAGGTCCTGCATGTCGGCCTGCGGCATGCATGCCTTCACCTCGTCCCAGCCTGGCCAGCCCGGACGCGCGTCGAAGCCCAGCAATTGGCCGCGCCGGCCGCTGACCAGCCGCTGCACCTTGGGCGTGAAGGCGCTGGGCACCGCGATGGTGACGGTCAGGATAGGCTCCAGCAGCACCGGCTCGCAGGCCGGCAGTGCTTCCGCCATCGCCTGCCGCGCCACCGTCTTGAAGGCCATGTCGGAACTGTCGACGGCGTGGAACTGGCCGCCGGTCAGCCTCACCGCGAAATCCACCACCGGAAAGCCCAGCGGCCCGCGCACCGCCGCTTCGCGCACGCCGGCCTCCACCGCCGGGATGTACTGGCGCGGCACGGCACCGCCGACCACCGCATCCTCGAACTGGACGCCCGATCCGCGCGGCAGCGGCCGGATCTCCACATGGATGTCGGCGAACTGGCCGTGGCCGCCGGTCTGGCGCTTGAAGCGGGCGTGGTGGCTGGTGCTCTTGCGGATCGTCTCCTTGTAGGGTACCTGCGGCGGCTGGCCCTTCACCGCGACGTTGAAGCGGCTGCGCAGCCGGTCCATCGCCAGCTTCAGATGCACGTCGCCCTGGCCCCACAGAACCAGCTCCCCGGTTTCCGGCGACTGGTCGAGCGTCAGGGATGGGTCCTCCTCCCGCAGCTTCTGCAGGGCGGCGGAAAGCTTGACCTCGTCATTGCGGTTCTCGGCGCGCAGCGCCAGCCCATGCACCGGCGGGGCGGCCACCGGCCAGTCGGCGGGCGGGCTGAGATTGGCCTTCTCGGTCAGCCGGTCGCCGGTCGCCGCCTTCTCCAGCCGGCCGAGCGCCACGAGATCGCCCGCGACCGCCTGCGGTACCTTGGTCTGGTCGCGGCCGAACAGCTGGAAGATGCCGGAGACCCGTTCCGCGCCCAGCGTCATACCGTCGGTGACGGTGCCGCGCCAGATGCGGGCGAGGCTGAGCTTCCCGGCATGGGAGCCCATCATCGTCTTGACCACCTGGGCCGCCAGCGTCGTATCCGACGGGATATCGATGCGGGCGGCGGTGACGCCGACCTCCGGCCCGTCATGGCGCAGGGCCTTCAGCAGGCGGCGGATGCCGTTGTCGTTCTCCGCCGATCCGAAGAAGACCGGGACGATCAGGTCGTCGGCCAGCTCATGGGCCAGAGTCTCGTACAGCTGCGCGCTGTCGGGGGCCATGTCCTCCAGCAGTTTTTCCAGCAGGGCGTCGTCGAAATCGGCGGCCGATTCCAGCATCGCCTGCCGCGCCTCCGCCTCCCAATCGCGGACGCTGTCGGGCAGGGCCACCAGATCGGACGGCTTGTGCGGGTTGAAGCGCCAGGCCCGTTCGCTGACCAGATCGACCAACCCGGTAATCTGGCCGTTCTCGCGCAACGGCACCTCGCGCAGCACCAGCTTGCGGGCCGAGACCTCCTGGTAGGCGGCGACGACGTCGCGCACCCGCAGCTCGCCCAGCATGTCGATCTTGTTGATGAACAGCAGATGCGGGATGCGGTGGTCGTCCAGCACCTTGAACAGGGGGGCCAGCAGGACCGCCTTCTCCGGCGCCGCCTCCGCCACCACGATGGCGATGTCGGCGGCCATCAGCGCCGCCTGCGCCTCGCCTGCCAGTTCCACCGAGCCGGGGCAGTCGAGGACGGACCAGCGTTCGCCCAGATAGTCGAAGGAGGCGACGTTCAGTTCGGTGCTCATCGACCGGGCCTTCGCCTCCGGCGATGTGTCGCCCACGGCGTTGCCGTCGCGCACGCTGCCCTTGCGGGTGACGGCCCCCGCCGCGAACAGCAGGCTTTCGAGCAGCGTCGTCTTGCCGGCGAGATAGGGGCCGACCAGCGCCGCGCAGCGCGCCGTCCGGATTTGCGTATGCGGCATTCACACCTCCCGTGGAAGCTTCGGGCCATTCCGGCCGTTCTAGGAGGGGCCGGGCTGCCGGGCCGCGCCGGGGATGGGGCGCTGGTGCCGGCCGCCGTGGCGGCCCGTTCGCGTGTGGCTCTAGACAGGCACATCCGGGTGGGGCGACGGGCGGCGGCGGACAGGTGCGGGGATGGCGCATCGGGTCCGGAGCCGGCGGAACGCCCGCATCGGACTTTCGATGCTCCACCCGAACGGCGCGGCTGTCGATGGAAAAAAGGGGCGGCAAACCGTCACGCGCCGCAGGCTGCGCCGGGGATTCGACAGGACAGCTGCGGCAGCGGAAGGGCATTCAATGCGTCGATCGGCCGCATCGGTGTGCGGCAGCCATTCCGGATCCGGTGCAGATGGCCGCGCTGCGCGGCCGGGGCGTTTAAATTCAATGGAGTACGTCTCAAGGGTGTGTTCGACGATGGGGTTATCGCAATATTGCTATGCTGCAATGCAATATGACCGCGACGAAATGGAACCGACAAATGCATGAAACCTTCTGCTAGTAGCTTGATCCGAAAATGGCTGCGCGCAGAAGCGACGACGGCCGGACAACAATCGACTGGCCGCCCGGCGTCCGCCGGCAGGCCTCCAGTCCTTGGGGAAAATGCACATGCGCCTGTGGTTTCGTTTGCTGGTGGCCAGCCTGATCGCCACCGGGACTGCCGTTTCCGCCCCGCTGCCCATGCCCGCCGCGGCACAGGCGGCCAAGCCGACACAGGAGGATGCGAAGTCCATCACCCTGAAGGCGGCAGAGCTGATCGCCGCCCAGGGACTGGACGAGGCCGCCAAGGCCTTCAACGCCGACGGTCCGTTCAAGTACGGCGAGATCTACGTCAACGTCATCGACTTCGCCGGGGTGTGGAAGGTCTATCCGCCGCGTCCGGCCGGCGTCGGGCAGAGCGTCATCAATGTCAAGGACCCGGACGGCCGCTTCATCGTCCAGGACGTGCTGGCCGTCGCCAAGGAGAAGGGCGAGGGCTGGGTCGAGTACCGCTGGCTGAACCCTGCCAGCAACAGGATCGAGCCGAAGATCACCTACGTGAAGCGTGTGCCCGGCCAGGAACTGGTCGCCTATGTCGGCATCTACAAGTGACGACGGCAAGTGACGGCCGCCGTGTGACGTGGTGACCGTCCGGCGACGCTGATGGGGGAATGAGGATGAGCGGCGGTGTCTTTGCACGTCTGTCGGGCCTGTCGGTGGCGGGCCGGGTGTTCGCGGCGCCCCTGATGGGGATCGTCCTGACGGTGGCGGCCCTGGTCCTGGCCGACCGCGAGTCGGAACAGGCGCTGACCGCCGTGGACGGCATCCACAGCGAGGCGGCGGAGCGGCTGGGCCGCATCGACCGGCTGGTCGCCATCGCCTATGTCATCCACAGCGACGTGTCGCGCCATCTGGCCCTGTCCGGGTCTGGCATCGAGGAGGCGAAGCTCCAGGCCATGCGCGACGCCATCGCCGCCAACCTGGGCAAGACGCGAACCGCGATCGCGGAACTGCGCGCCCTGCCGCTGTCCGAGGCGGAACGCGCGATGCTGGACGCGGAACGCGCGATGCTGGACGAGGTGTCGGCCCGGCTCGGCGCCTACGCCAAGGCGGTGGACGAGATGAACCAGATGGCGGCCATCGACCGCCTGATCGGCATCCCGATGATGGCCCACACCGACGCCCAGTTCGCCGCCCTGACGGACAAGGTGATGGAGACGCAGGCCGCCATCGGCCGCTCCACCGCCGCCGCCACCCAGGCCACCCGCGACGCCACCGCCGCGGCGCGGCGCGACTTCGCGCTGGTGATGGGCGGGCTGCTGCTGGCGATGATGGCCGCGGGGTTGCTGCTCGCCCGCTCCATCACCCGGCCGTTGCAGCAACTTTCGCGCACAACCACGGATCTCGCCGGCGGGAAGCTGGACGGCATGGTCGAGGGCGGCTGGATGCGCAACGAGATCGGCGCCATGGCCCGCGCGCTGGAGGTGTTCCAGACCAATGCCCGCGAGGTGGAGCGGCTGACCGCCGACCAGCAGCGCCAGAAGGCGGAGGCCGAGGCGGAGAAGCATCGCGCCATCCGCGAGCTGGCCGACCTGTTCGAGGTCCGCGTGGCGGAAGTGGTCCAGCAGGTGGGGGCCGGCGCCCATCAGGTGCGCAGCAACGCCGCCGGCATGCTGGAGCGCGCCGACAGCGCCAACCGGCAGGCCGCCGCCGTCGCCGCCGCCAGCGCCCAGGCGGGCTCCAGCGTCCAGACCGCGGCCGCCGCGACGGAGGAGATGTCGGCCTCCATCGCCGAGATCGGCGCCCAGGTCCGCCGCTCCTTCGACATGGTGCGCGGCGCGGTACGGGCGGTGGAGGAGACCAACGGCCATGTCGTCGGCCTGTCCGACGCCGCCCACCGCATCGGCGAGATCGTCGGACTGATCAACTCCATCGCCGCGCAAACCAATCTGCTGGCGCTGAACGCGACCATCGAGGCGGCGCGTGCGGGGGAAGCCGGCAAGGGATTCGCCGTCGTGGCAAGCGAGGTGAAGAACCTCGCCAACCAGACGGCCAAGGCCACCGAGGACATCGGCACCCAGATCGCCGCCATGCAGCAGGTGACCGGCGCCGCCGTCACCGCCATTCGGGGAGTGGGCGAGACGGTCGTCGGCATCGACGAGATCGTCGGTTCCATCGCCGGCGCCATGGAACAGCAGGCCGCCGCCACCGGTGAAATCACCCGCAACGTCCAGGAGGCCGCCGCCGGCACCTCCGAGGTGTCCCGCACCATCGCCACCGTCTCCGCCAGCGCCGGCGAGACCGGCACCGCCGCCGGCGAGGTCCTGCGCGCGGCGGAGTTGCTCGACGGCCAGGCGGTGACGCTGAGCCGCGAGGTCAAGCACTTCATCGGGCGGCTGCGGGCGGGGTGAGGGGGGCCGGTCCCGCCATTTCCCTTTCGTCGGTCTGAGCTGTCATCGGCGAAGCTTGGCCGCGAAGATTGGTCGCATCAGCCTTGAAACCATTCGCCCGCGCCCAAGCTGATGTGCCGGGACGGTGGGGCGGTGGCCGGTGACGGCCGTGCCAATGCCGGGGTATGATGCAGGACCCAACAAGAAGGATCGAAAGATGAAGATCGACATCGGGATCTCGGACGCAGACCGCAAATCCATCGCCGAAGGGCTGAACAAGGTTCTGGCCGACACCTTCGCGCTCTATATCAAGACCCATTCGTTCCACTGGAACGTCACCGGGCCGATGTTCAACACGCTCCACGCCATGTTCATGACCCAGTATACGGAGCTGTGGACCGCACTGGACGAGATCGCGGAGCGCATTCGCGCGCTGGGCTATCCGGCGCCGGGCAGCTTCTCGCAGTTCTCGGAACTGGCCTCGATCAAGGAGGAAGTGGGCGTTCCGAAGGCGAACGACATGATCCGCCAGCTGGTCGAAGGCCATGAGGCCGCCGCCCGCACCATCCGCAGCGTCTTCCCGGCGGCCGAGCAGGGCAGCGACGAACCGACGGCCGACCTGCTGACCCAGCGCCTGCAGATCCACGACAAGACCGCCTGGATGCTGCGCAGTATGCTGGAGTAGCCGCGGCACCGCTTTTCCGACGCGCGCTCGAATGGAAAGGGCCTCCCCGTCCAAGGATGGGGAGGCCCTTTCCATTCGCGCTCGGGCCGCTCGCTGGCTTACGCGGCGTTCTTGGCCTGCTGGCGGACCGGCAGGTTGGGGATGGTCAGGGTGAAGATGGTGCCGCCGTCGCGCTCGATCTTCAGGGTGGCACCGGCCTGATGCGACAGGGCCTGCACCAGGTTCAGGCCCAGCCCGCTGCTGGAGCCGCCGCGGCTGGGGCGCTTGTGCTGGCTCGGCATGCCGGCGGGCAGGCCGACCCCGTTGTCGCGCACGATCAGCCGCATTCCGCTTTCCTCCCGTTCCAGCATCACGTGCACGGTGCCGGGATGGCCGTGCGGGAAGGCGTGCAGCAGGGCATTGGAAACCAGTTCGCTGGTGGCGATGGCCAGCGGCGTGGCGCGGTCGGCATCGACGATCCAGTCCTGCGTCTCCAATTCCAGCCGGGCGGCCGTCGGGTTGTCGGAGCGGACCAGACCGTCGCACATCTGGCGCAGGGCGTCGGCGAAGTTGATGTGGGCCGGCTCTTCGGAGCGGTGGAGCAGTTCGTGCAGCAGGCTCATGGTCTGGATGCGGCGCAGGCTCTCGTCGAAGCCGCGGCGGGCCTGCTCGTCGATGCGGGCCGCCTGCAGGCGCAGCAGGCTGCAGATGACCTGAAGGTTGTTCTTCACCCGGTGCTGAACCTCCTTCAGCAGCACCTCCTTGTCGGTCACAGCGGCCTCCAGCTGGGCATTGGCGCGCTCCAGTTGGGCGGTGCGCTGGTGGACATGCTCCTCCAGCGTGTCGTAGGCGTGCTGGAGGGCGTCCTCCGCCTCGCGCTCGCGCCGGGCGCGCTGGATGGCGAGCGCGCCGATCACTGCGACCGTGGCGCAGGCAGCCGCGGCGAAGGCCGCATAGATCCACAGCCGCTCCGTCCAGCGCTGCAGAACGCTGCCGGTGGCGATGGTCACCACGGCCGACAGGCCGGTGTCGCCGATCGGGCGCGTCACGGTGATGTCGTCGGCGTGGCTTGCCGTATCGTCGTCGCCCTTGCGACCGCCCATGGTGCCGCCGCCCTCCGGCTCGCGCAGCAGCGGCGTGCCGTCCGGCTTCAGGATGGAGATGCTGTGGCCATAGCCGACGTCGAGCGCGCGGTAGACGTCGCGGAAGGCCCGGGCATCCAGCCCGGCGACCGCCCAGCCGCGCGGCGTGCTGCCGGGAAGCGGCTGTGCCAGCGTGACGACCGCCCGGCCGCCCATCCGTCCGTCGCCGATGGCCCGGCCGTCGGGCCTCAGCGCCGGTGCGGTGGCGGGAGGCGCGTCCGGCAGGCTGGACAGGCGCAGGGCGCCGGAGGCGTCGCGGATCTCCAGCCCCACCATGCGGGGGGCGCTGGCCGCCAGCAGGGCCATGCGGTCACGCGTCGCCTGATCGTCGGGCAGCGGCGTGCCGGTCGTGCCGGCCAGAGTCGCCGTCTGGGTCAGCAGCAGGTCGCCGGTCTCGATCAGCCGGGCGGCATGCTCCGCCGCCAGCAGCCCGATGTTGCCGGCGACTCCGGTCGCCTGCTGCACCGCCTCGTTGCGGTCGCGCCAGGCGAAGACGGCCGACAGCCCGACGGTCAGCAGAACGGCCGCCGTGCAGGCGATCAGGACCAGCGCCGAACCAGGCAGCCGGTAGAGCGGGGAGGATAGGGAATGCAGCGCGCGCAACGGCATCGTGTCGGAAACCATGTGGGGGTGCGGCCATTCATGCTTGGCCGGAAACGGTAACACCGTCCGGCGGTTGACGGTTCCGCCGAACGCTACCCGTGTTGAAGCGGAAGCGGCCACCACCTATTGTGAGGTGCCGACAAAGTCATCCTGCTTCGTCAGGTGACTTGGCATGAAGCTGGAGGATGGTGTTATGCGGATCGACGGGACGGCCTATCGCACCATCTGGCCGGAAGGCGGAGGAACCGTCGCCATCATCGACCAGACCCGGCTGCCCCATGATTTCGCCGTCGTCCGCCTGACCAGCCTGGAGGAGGCCGCCCACGCCATCCGCGCCATGCTGGTGCGCGGCGCCCCGCTGATCGGCGCCGCCGCCGCCTATGGCGTGGCCCTGGCCTTGCGCAGCGACGCGAGCGACCGGGGGCTGGAGCGCGCCTGCGCAACCTTGCTGGCGACCCGGCCGACCGCGGTCAACCTGCGTTGGGCGCTGGAGCGCATGCGCGGGCTGCTGGCGCAATGCCCCGAGTCGCAACGCGTCGACGCGGCCGAGGTGGCGGCGGCGGCCATCGCCGACGAGGATGTGGAGATCAACCGCGCCATCGGCCTGCATGGCGCTGCATTGATCCGTGCCGCAGCGGAGCGCAAGGCCGCAGGGGGCCCACTGCGCGAACCGGTGAATGTGCTGACCCACTGCAATGCCGGCTGGCTTGCCACCGTCGACTGGGGCACGGCGCTGGCTCCGGTCTATGCCGCCTTCGAACAGGGCATCCCGCTGCATGTCTGGGTGGACGAGACGCGCCCCCGCAACCAGGGCGCCAGCCTGACCGCCTGGGAGCTGAAGCACCACGGCGTTCCCCACACCGTCATCGCCGACAATGTCGGGGGCCATCTGATGCAGCATGGCAAGGTCGACCTGTGCATCGTCGGCACCGACCGCACCACCGCGACCGGCGACGTCTGCAACAAGATCGGCACCTATCTGAAGGCGCTGGCGGCGCACGACAATGGCGTGCCCTTCTATGTCGGGCTGCCGTCGCCGACCATCGATTGGACCATCGCCGACGGCGTGCGGGAGATTCCCATCGAGGAGCGCGACGGCCGCGAGGTCAGCGAACTGACCGGCCGCACCGCCGACGGACGGATCGAGACGGTGCGCGTCACCCCCGACGGCAGCCCGGTCGCCAACTACGCCTTCGACGTGACGCCGGCGCGGCTGGTGACCGGCCTGATCACCGAACGCGGCGTCTGCACCGCGTCGCGCGATGGGCTGCTCGGGCTGTTTCCGGAACGGGCGTAGGGCGGGATAGCCTCAACGGCGGCGGTCGGAGAGCAGGCGCCGCCACAGCGGCTGCGACGTGTCTTCCGCATTCTTGGCATCGAGCCACTGGTCCGCCAACTCGCGGACCTGCCAGTCGCCGAGGAAACGCTCGCAGTCGATGGCTGTGTAAAGGCGCACGCGCTCCTTGCCCAGCCTCTCGAAATAATCCAGCGTTCTTTGGCGGTCGATGTCTTCCATGGGCCCCAATGGAACGGAGATTGTGGACAGTCCATACCAGATGTTTGTCCGCATCCCGGATATTGGGAGAAGCCCCCGGCCCGTGCAACTGTCCCTTCGTCGCGGTTCCATCCTCCGGAAGGGGTGGAGCCCGTTCCCCTATCGGGAGTCGGCGTCGAGGCGTCCGGTATGGATCGCGACGTCCGACAGCGGAATGCCGGCCTGGGCCGCGGCCCGTTCCAGAGACTGGCGGTCGGGCCAGTAGAGGCGACCGCCGACCTCCGTCAGCACACCCTGCCGCTTGATCACCCACAGGCCGCTGAACGCCATTTCGATGACCCGGCCCATCGGGCTGGAGGATTGGTTCCGGTCGGGTGGGCGGCCGTCGTCGTGGTGTCTGCCGTTGAACGTCATCTCTGCTCTTCCCTGTGTAGGCCTTTCTCCGCGAGGCTTTCGTGTGTCCGCGCAAGGAGCCGATCTCTGTCTTCCCATGAGCACGATGCTTCATAGGGAAAGCAGTTTCCTAACCAATTCACGGCGAATTTTCATTCGGAAATTTTCAATTATTTGTTATTGGCCGGAAACAATTCAATTGGTCTTACCACACCTTTTGGTAACCATATTATAGAGATGGATAATGGGTCGGTTTGGTTCCGGGAAGTCTTGCCGTCCGTTCCAGGTTGTCTTCGAAGATCTTTTTTACGCGAACGAAGTGAGCCGCATCGAACGGCTGGGATCTCTACCCCGAAATGGTCACAGCACCGTCCGACGCCACTCACCAAACATAAGCATGGCCGCAGCGGCAGCCCGAGAGAGGCACCCGGCGGCCACGCCTATGTTTGAAGGAAGAGAGCGATGAAGACGACCATGCGGACATTCACCACCGGGGCTACGGCGCTGCTGATCGGTGCGACCCTGCTCGGGGGCTGTTCGAACCTGAACCACCGCGAAAATCGTGCCCTGACCGGCGGAGCGATCGGTGCCGCCGGCGGTGCGGCCATCGGCGCGGTCACCGGCGGCAGCGCGGTCTATGGCGGACTGCTGGGCGGTGCCGCCGGCGCTGCGGTCGGCGCCCTGACCGCGGAGGACGGGAAAAAGCATCGCCGCTGAGGCATCGACGGCGAGCGGCCGAGGGCGCGGTACCGCTGCCCCCTTGGCCGCCCCCTTTGGGTGCCCCCTGGGCCGCTCACTCGTCTTCGTCGTCCTCGAACTGGTCGAGGCTCAGCGAACGGACCTCGGTGCTGGAGTTCGGCGCCGGCGGAGCGGCGGGCGGCATGCCGGCGGGCCGGGGCGGGGCCGGACGGGCGACGCTGCGGCCGGTGGGCATATGAGCGTTGGGACCCTTCAGCGGGCTGTTCAGCGTGCCGCGCGGGCCGATGCTGGGCTCGTCGCCGAAATCGGGCAGCGGCGGGATGCGGTCCATCACGCGGCGGATCAGGGCGGCGATGCGGTCGGTCTCGGCCCGCAGGGCCTGCCCGCGCTCCCCCTCGTAAAGCGGGTCGTCGAGGAACTTGCGGATTTCCAGGACGCCGCGCAGTTCCACCCCGCACATCTCGTGGGTGCCGATGGGCAGGGCCTTCACCCGCGCGAAGCTTGAGAAGAAGCCGGCGCTGCCCTCCACGAACTGGACCACCATGCGGGCGTGCAGACGCTCCAGCGCGGTGGTCATGGGATCGATCAGATCCTCCATCTCCTCCGGCGCGGCGTCCAGCCGTTCCTGCGTCAGCGCCGCCAGCGCGAAGAAGTCGCGCACGCGCCGGCTGAATCGGCGGTAACGGGCCAGCCCGCCGACAGACACCCGCTCGCGCGCCGTCTGGGCCAGCTCCGCCGACTGCTTCAGCATGGCGTCGAGCCGCATCAGCAGCGTCGCGATCTCGCGCTGCCGCTGGGCCGCGCTGCGGCCGGGCGATGGCGCCGGCGGGGCGGCCGGGCGGCGGGGTGGGTTGGAACGCATCATGCCGGTACGGGGTGGCTCCTCTGCTGTCCGCGACCCTGCACCGGGCCTTTCCTGTCAGCGCTCAGCGCTGGGTGCGGACGGTGACCGACTTTTGCCCGCCGGCGCGTACCACCGTCAACTGCACCGGCGTGCCGACG